>CAZFGB010000001.1:0-31208 GCA_964518405.1 uncultured Pseudomonadales bacterium
TCGCGTCCTCCATTAAGAAAACGACCAGCGCCCGCCTTCGCCGTTATTCTCCAACAACTTGGGCACCAGACCTATTTCATCCGTCGGGGTGGCCGGCGACCGTCCGGCCATGTGCGTTTAGACTTGACGGAACACTAGCGCCATAAAATCCGTCGCACCCGAAGGGGTGCGCCATGTTTTTACCCCCGCCAGTCGAGTAGCGGTTTCCGTCTCGGCGGGCGATTTTCCGCCGCCCGGCGAGGTCTCCCGTCAATGCGATTCCCTGGTCGGAACCGCCCGATTTCGGACTAAACTAATTTTGAAATGCGCTAGACGCCGCCCGTAACGGTGGTATATTGCGCCTGTTCGGCGATCCGCCGATCCTTCCCGAAGCTTCGCCGGATTGCTCTCAACCCCCACCAGCAGCGGGCACCGACCCACGCTGCGACCCTTTTCGCCAACGAACCAAAACCATGAATCTTACTGACCTCAAATCCAAACCCGTTCCCGAACTGGTCGACATGGCCCGGGATATCGGCCTAGAAAACCTCGCGCGGTTGCGCAAACAGGAGGTTATTGCCGCAATCCTGCGGAGGGTCGCCAAGAACGGCGAAGATATCTACGGCGAAGGTGTGCTCGAAATCCTTCAGGACGGATTCGGCTTCCTCCGCTCACCGGGCAGCTCCTACCTCGCCGGTCCCGACGACATCTATGTCTCGCCAAGTCAGATCCGGCGTTTCAGCCTGCGCACCGGCGACAGCATCTCCGGCAAGATCCGCCCGCCGAAGGATCGCGAACACTTCGCGCTGCTCAAGGTTGACCAGATCAACATGGGCGAGCCGAACACCCGGCAATACAAGATCCTGTTCGAAAACCTCACCGCGCTGTTCCCGGAAGAGCGCTTCATGCTCGAACGCGGCAACGGCAGTACCGCCGACCTGATCGCACGCATCATCGACCTGATCGCACCCCTGGGGAAGGGCCAACGTGGCCTCATCGTGTCTCCGCCCAAGGCCGGCAAGACGATCATTCTCCAGAATGTCGCCCAGTCCATCTGCGCGAACAATCCCGAAGCCATCGTCATCGTTCTGCTGATAGACGAACGCCCGGAAGAAGTCACCGACATGGAGCGGACCGTGGTCGACGCCGAGGTCGTGGCGAGCACCTTCGACGAGCCGCCCTCGCGCCATGTCCAGGTCGCCGAAATGGTGATCGAGAAGGCGAAGCGGCTGGTGGAGCACAAGAGGGACGTGGTCATCCTGCTGGACTCGATCACCCGCCTGGCGCGCGCATACAACACCATCGTCCCGTCCTCCGGGAAGGTGTTGACCGGCGGCGTCGATGCGCACGCCCTCGAACGGCCCAAGCGCTTCTTCGGCGCGGCGCGCAACGTCGAAGAGGGCGGCAGCCTCTCCATCATCGCGACGGCGCTCATCGACACCGGTTCCAAGATGGACGAAGTCATCTACGAGGAATTCAAGGGCACCGGCAACATGGAACTGCACCTCGAGCGGAAGATCGCGGAGAAGCGCGTCTACCCGGCCATCAACATCCGCCGATCGTCCACGCGCCAGGAGGAGCGGCTGTTGCCGTCGGAGGAACTGCAACGCGTCTGGATCCTGCGCAAGCTGCTGCACGACATGGATGATGTCGCCGCGATCGAGTTCCTGGTCGACAAGTTGAAGGATACGAAGACCAACGCCGAGTTCTTCATGCAGATGCGGGGCGGCCGCTAGAAAAACGAAACTTGCCGCAGCGGCGGCAAGATCGACTGGCTTGGGCAAGACACGGCGCACCCCGGTTGCGGTAGTCCCCTATCGGTCCGAATGGGCTGGGACATTCGAGTTGCTCAAGGCGCGAGTGGAATGTGCCCTCGGGTCGCTCGGTTCGCGGATCGAGCATGTCGGCAGCACGTCCGTTCCCGGCTTGCCGGCCAAGCCCACCATAGACATGGACGTCGTCATCGAATCCGAGGATCAACTCGGGGACGCCGCGGCACGCCTGGCGGCGATTGGCTACGAATCCCGGGGCGACCTCGGTGTGACAGGACGATACGCGTTCAAATCACCTGCAGGTTCGCCAAACCACCACCTGTACGTGTGCGCCCGGGACAGCGCGGAGCTGCATCGGCACTTGGCGTTCCGTGACTATCTGCGCGGTCATCCCGAGGAGGCGGCTGCCTACGGCCGGCTGAAACAATCGCTCGCGCAGGCGCATCCGTTCGACCGCGAGGGATACACCGGAGGGAAAACGCATTGGATCGAGCAGGCCCTGCAACTGGCGCGCCAGGAAAACTCGAATGAACGCTGGTGAGGTTACCCGCTCGGGTTCCGGAACGTCGTCGGCGAAACTACAGTTGTCGTAGGCGTCCGCGCCCCCCCGGCGATTGTAGCCGTTGCGCCCAGATCGACGTAATGCTTCGCCTTCGCCCACTCCTCGTTGAGGAGGCATAGCCGCACGAGGGCCTCGAGAAGCGCCGGATCGTCCGGCGTCTTCTTCAACCACTTTTCGGCTGTCGCCAGTTGTTCGGCGGGGCGTCCCGAACGGGTTTCGGCATAGAGCATGATGAGCCGCCGGTCATCGCGATTCGCTTCGATGGCCCGCTTGAGTACGCGTACGGCTTCGTCCGGGTCCCCGGCTGCGCGCAGACACTCGGCGTAACGCGCGGCGACGGCGGGGGCGCGTTTCATCTTTCGCGGAATCGCGCCCCAGGTCTCCTGCACACGGCGCATGGCGTCGGCGCTCCCCGCGCTTGCCTGCAACCGTCCGCACCAGGCGCGTTGAAGCGCCTCCTCCACGTCGGAATCGTCCCGCGCCCCCGATCTGGCGACCGCCGGCGCGAGTTCGATGACCGCATCCCAGTTTCCAAGCTCCTCATGGCAGGCCAACAACATGGCCTGAACCTGGGGGTGGCGCGCCGAATCCTCCTGGAGCGCTTCCAGCATCTCAAGGCACTCTCCCCATTGGCCGCTCTCTGCGAGGAGTCGCGCCCGCATCAGTCCTGCGGCCAGCGACGCGCCCGCGGTCGCGTCGGCCGCGAGGTCAAGCAGGCGATCGCGGTCGTCCGCATCTCCCAGTTCGTGCGCGGCCCGCGCCGCGCCGAAGTAGTTGACGATGGGCGTGGCGGAATAGTCCGCAGCGGCGGTCAATACTCTCCGCGCATCCGACCAGCGACCCTCGACGGCATGCAGGACGCCCTGTTCGGTGCCTGTGTTGGCGGCCGTCTCCCTACGTCTCTTCGCCCAGTTGGCAACGTCCGCGCGACCATGGAGCACGCGCCGCACGACCGCGAGCAGCAGGCGAACCAGGATCCAGAGCAGGACCAGGGCTGCGAGCGCGAACCAGACACTCGTCTCGAGCACCGCGTTGTCGTAAGCGATCATCACGTAGCCCGCGTCCCGCAGCATCAGGGAACCGAGCAGTCCGCCCGCCACGACCGCGGCGACCACGTATATGAGGACGCGGACTTTCACTCGGTCTGCCCCCGTTCGGCCGGCGGCGCGGGCGCCGGGTCCGGCCGGCGGTTCTGGATTTCACGCAGGCGAGCGAGGGATCCCGAAATGTCCGGCACGGGTTGCTCGATATCGAGTCCCGCAAGCTTGTCGAGATCCTGCGCGATACGCCGTGTCACCGCGTGATCGGAGTCGACATACTGGTCGAGCCACTCCCGGGCGGCATTCACGCTCGCCGCGAACAGGGTTTGATCTCCTCTCAGCATGGAAAGCTGCGCGCGCTCCAGGGCAAGCCTCAAGTTGAGTTCCAGGTAGATCGCTTCTTCGGGACGTATCAACGGACGCGGTGCGACGCTTTCCCTTGTGCGAAATTCGAACAGCCCGAAGAAACGTTGCTCCAGTGCCCCGGTGAAGGAGTCGGGCGCCGGGTCGGAAACCTCCTCCGTTTCGTAAGGCGATGCTTCAGTCGCTTCGTCCTCCGAAACAGCGAAATACTCGGGCTGTTTCAGGGGCAGTTCCGGCAAGGCTTCCTTGATGGCTTCGAGCGTCAGGAAGATGCTCTGGACGTTGGCAGCATTCGTGTTCGCGAGGGCCATGCGCTCTTCCGCGATCATGGCGCGGACATCGTGCAGGGCGTAGTCGTCCAGTTCTTCGAGAATGGCATCCGCCGATGCCAGCATCTGATCCGCCGCGCGAGCGTCGCGCTCCAGCAGCAAACGGTTGTTTGCGATCCGGAGCAGGTACTCGACCTCCGCGATTCTCCACGCCCTGGGGTCCGGTGAGCTGTCGCGCCTGTCCTCTGCGGACAACGCCGCCCGGACCTTGTCCAACGACTCGCCCTGAGCGGCCAGTGCCTGCGCGAGTTCAGCGAGATTCGCCTGCATCTCGTCCGCGCTGCTGCGCGCCATCGAGCGCGTGCTAGCCACTTCCCGCTCAAGCCCCGCGATGTCGTCACCCAGGCGGGATACGATGCCGCCGGTCCCCCCGATTCCCTCCACGCGCCAGTAGACGTATCCCGCCGCCGCCACGATGGCCAGGGAAAGGAGCGCCAGAAGCACTGGCGCGAGTCCGCGCCTTTTCCGCACCCGTTTCTCCGGTGCGTCGTCAACCGGTGGGTGGTCGGTGATTTCTTCTTGCTCGGACACTACCAACTCCTCCGGGGGCGGGGTCTCTAGCGCTCGATCCCGTCGAGGGCCGCGACCACAGCTTCGTCGCCCGCGCCTTCGGTCACGACCACGCGGGCGAAGCCGAAGTCTCTCGCCGACTCCGCCACGCGTTCGGACGGTACCAGCATCGCGACATTCGCGCTGCGCGAGGAAGCAAACCACATGTTCGCGACGACCCGCAACGCGGCCGTACTGCTACCTACGATAGCGTCGATGGCCTCGGCCGGGGCCAGCGATCCCGACACTGCGACCCGCCGGTAGAGGCACCACTTCACCACCGGTATGCCGCGATGGGTCAACCACTGTTCAAGGACGTCGCGACCGCCTTCGCCCGCCGCGATCATCACGCTCTGCGGCGGATCGGCGGCGAACGCGGCAATGATCCCTTCGGATGACGATCGGTCCGGCGTGCGCGCATCGATGCCGCGCCGAGCGAGAGCCCGCAGCGTGGCCTTCCCGATGGCCAACGCCGGCGTCGGCTTCCAACCATTGCGCAAGGCGAATTTCACCGCATGACCCGACAGAAAGACCGTCAGCGCAAACTCTCCCGCCGGTGGTGGCGCGGCAATGGGTTCGATATCGAGCACCGGACGCACCCGCGCATCGAAACCCGCGTCGACCAGCCGCGTGCCCAAGCGGCTCGCGCCTGGCTCCGTCCGTGTCACCCATACCCGCATGGCTGCCATGAAATCTGTCGGCCCTTCGGGCACGCCATCCTTCATCCCCGCCCAAGCCCACCTACCATCCTGTCGATCTTACCGCTAGCGCGGCAAGCCCGACAGTCTGCTAGCCCAGCAACGCTTCGGCACCCATCGCGTACAGCGCCGCCGCCGCCCGTTCACCCAACTCCGTCGGATCGTCGCCTTGCTCCGAAACCCGCAGCACATGCTCGCCGTTCTCGTCTCCCAACAGCGCCGTCAGCGCTATCGAAGACCCCTGGGTTTCCGCGTACGCACCGAGCGGCGTGGCACAGTCCCCGCCCAGCGCGCGCACCAAGGTTCGCTCAGCGCCCACGGTGTTCTCGACGAGGGGATCAACGATGGTTTTCACACGCTCCAGGACATCGCCGCGATCAACACGATATTCCACCGCGAGCGCGCCCTGTCCCGGCGCCGGCAGGCTGAGGTCCACGGCAAGCCGCTGGCTGATGCGCCCCGCAAGCCCCAGCCGGTCGAGTCCGGCGCACGCCAGGATGAGCGCATCGACTTCGCCGTCATCCAGTTTCCGAAGGCGCGTGCCCACGTTGCCCCGCATGTCCATCATGGTGAGATCCGGGCGCGCGAAACGAAGCTGCATCCGCCGCCGCAGACTCGAAGAACCTATTCGCGCGCCCTCCGGCAACGTATCGAAGGTCGAGTCGTCCGCGATCAATGCGTCCCGCGCGTCCGCCCGGGAACCGACCGTGGTGACGGCGAGACCGTCCGGAAGGGCGACGGGCACGTCCTTCATGCTGTGGACGGCGAGGTCCGCGACGCCTTCCCGCAAGGCGGTCTCCAGTTCCTTGACGAAGGCGCCCTTGCCCGCAAAGTTCGAACCCGTTTGCCGGTCGCCCTGGGTGGTCATGCCCAGCAGTTCGAATGACGCGCCCACCTTTTCCCGGAGCAGCGATCCGACCCGTTCCGCCTGGTAGCGGGCGAGGGGACTGTTGCGGGTCGCGATCCTGATGGTGTTCATGGACGCCGCCGGTTATATCACCACGGAATAGACGGCTCCATCCATGACGGCGGAAACCACAGTATGCAATAGCGCGGCGCGTCAACTTGAGAAGTGTTCGACTTCGTGTAAGCTTAGCCCGACTTAGCTAAATAACGTGGCCGCGATGAAAGTGAACATGCACCAGGCCAAATCACAGCTGTCCAGGCTGGGGAAGCTGGCTTGGGAAGGAGAAGAAGTCGTGATCGCCAGGGCAGGGGATCCGTGGCTTCGTTTGACGCCCTACCACGAACGTGGGGAAGAGCGAAAACTCGGCGGGCTGGAGGGCGAGATCTGGATGTCTCCCGAATTCGACGAAGAGGATGAGGATATCATTGAAGCGATCGATGACTCGAAGATCTTCCCGCGCGCCGATTGACGATGCGGCGGCTATTGCTGGACACGCATGTATTCCTGTGGTGCCTGTCGAACGTCCCGGAACTGGCCGAAGCCGTCCGCGCGCAAATCGCCGACCCGCGCAATGACATCTTCGTGAGCGCCATCACCGGTTGGGAAATCGCCGTCAAGCGCGCGAAGGGACGACTCACCGCCCCGGACAATCTCGGCGCGCTGGTTGCCGAGCGGGGATTCGCCCATCTTCCGCTCACCTTGCATCACGCGGAGCAGGCAGGAAATCTTCCCTTGCATCACCGGGATCCTTTCGACCGGTTCCTGATCGCCCAGGCCCAGGCCGAAGGGCTGGTGCTGGTCACGCGGGACGTCCGCATTCCCCTTTACGGCGTCCGCACGCTGGCGGCTTGAGCGGTTCCCTGTTTTGCGGCTCCGGTGCCGCTTGACACCACATCGGTATAATTCGCGCCTGCCCGAATCTCCCCGACTGCCTGATCGGGACGCAATTTCCCATGACCGATAGAGACGACGACAGCCTGCTGCGCGGACGGTTCTCCGAACCCACCGACGACTTCGTCGCCCGGTTTACCGCCTCCGTCGGATTCGACCGGCGGCTATACCCCTATGACATAGCCGGCTCCATCGCCCACGCGCGAATGCTTGCGAAGATCGGCGTCCTGACCGGCGACGAGCGCGATGCCGTGGTTGGCGGTCTCGAAACGATACGCGGCGAGATCGAATCCGGCGCGTTCGAGTGGTCCGATGCCCTCGAGGACATCCACATGCACATCGAGGCGCGCCTGACGGAGCTGGTCGGCGAGGCCGGGAAGAAGCTGCACACCGGACGCTCGCGCAACGACCAGGTCGCGACCGACATACGTCTGTACCTGCGCGACGAATGCGACGCGGTCGCGAATCTCCTGGGCGAGGTGATGACCCGGATCGTCGACCTGGCGGAACGCCATAGCGCCGACCCCATGCCCGGCTTCACGCACCTGCAGACAGCCCAGCCGGTGACGTTCGGCCACCACATGCTAGCCTGGTTCGAAATGGCCTGCCGAGACCGGGAGCGCATCCGGGAATGCCGGGCGCGCCTGAACGTGTCGCCGCTCGGCGCGGCGGCGCTGGCGGGAACGACGTTCGCCATAGACCGCAGCGAGACCGCGGAAGCCCTGGGTTTCGATCGCCCGGCCGCGAACTCGCTCGACGCGGTGAGCGACCGCGATTTCGCCATCGAGTTCTGCGCCTGCGCGGCCATTGTCGCCACGCACCTGTCGCGCTGGTGCGAGGAGATGGTGATCTGGACCTCGCAGCCGTTCGGTTTCGTGGAACTGCCGGATGCGTTCTGCACCGGCTCCAGCATCATGCCGCAGAAGAAGAACCCGGACGTGCCGGAACTCGTGCGCGGCAAGAGCGGGCGCATCGTCGGCAGCCTGACGAGTCTGCTGGTGCTGATGAAAGGCCAGCCGCTCGCCTACAACAAGGACAACCAGGAGGACAAGGAACCGCTCTTCGACACCGTCGATACGCTGAAGGATTGCTTGCGCGCCATCGGCGACATCGTCGGCGCCATGCGTCCGGATACCGCGCGCATGCGCGAAGCCGCGCAACTTGGATTCGCCACCGCCACGGACCTGGCGGACTACCTCGTGAAAAAGGGACTGCCGTTCCGCGATGCCCACGAGGCGGTGGGTCGCGCGGTGCGATACGCGCAGGAGAAAGGATCCGCGCTTTCGGATCTGTCGGTCGCCGAACTCCGCGGATTCTCGGAGGAGATCGGCGAAGACGTGTCGAATGTCCTTTCCCTTGAGGGGTCGCTGGCGGCGCGGGACCACCTGGGCGGCACGGCCCCGAACCAGGTGGCGGCGGCGGCGCGGGAAGCACGAGAGCGCCTCAAGAACGCCTGATCCAGACACGCCGAGATGCCACCGGGTTTTTCGGCCGGTTTATACTGCGGACCCTAACCCGAGAGGACACCCATGCGCTGGGCCTTCGTCGCAGCAATGTGCATGATGGTCGCCATGTGCGGTCAGAAAGGTCCGCTGTACCTGCCCGAGGAGCCAGCACAGGTCGCCGCATGTTCAGTCGAACCGACAACGCTCTCTACGTTGAAGACGTCAGTCTGACCGCCATCGCCGATGCGGTGGGAACGCCCGCCTACGTTTATTCCCGATCGACCATCGAGGACCGGTATCGGCGCCTGGCCGAGTCGCTGTGCGATGCCGGCATCTGCTATTCGGTCAAGGCCAACAGCAATCTCGCCATCCTCAGGTTGATGCAAGACCTTGGCGCCGGGTTCGACATCGTTTCGGGCGGCGAACTGGAACGGGTATTGCTCGTGGGCGGCGACCCGGAGCGCGTCGTCTTTTCGGGCGTCGGCAAGTCCCTCGCAGAGATCGACTTCGCCATCAAGGCGGGTATCGGATGCTTCAACGTCGAGAGCGCGCAGGAACTGGAACGGCTCGAAGCCCGGGCCACGCTGCTGTCGAGGGTCGCGCCGTTGTCCGTGCGCGTGAATCCGGATGTCGACGCGCGTACGCATCCCTACATCTCCACCGGGCTGAAAGAGAACAAGTTCGGCGTGCCCGAAGCGCAGGCGCTCGAGATGTATCGCCGCGCGGCCGCGTCGGACATGCTCGACGTGCGCGGGATCGACTGTCATATCGGTTCACAGATCGAGGACTCCGCACCCTACGTCGCTGCGCGGGATCGACTGTTCCGCATTGTCGATTCGTTGTCCGGCGAAGGAATCGACCTTCATCACGTCAACCTCGGCGGCGGCTTCAGCATCCGCTACCGGAATGAGTCCGACTTCGACGTCGAAGGTTTCGGCCGCGAAGTGGCCGCGGCGGTGGCGGCGCGCGGCCTGACCCTGGTGATCGAACCGGGCCGCTATCTCGTCGCGGACGCCGGCGTGTTGCTCACCCGGGTGGAGTACCTGAAGCCCGCCCCTGACGAGGGCCACCGCAATTTCGCGGTGGTCGACGCGGCCATGAACGATCTGATGCGGCCGGCGCTCTACCAAGCCTGGCACCGCGTCGAGCCGGTAATCGCCTCTTCGGCGGAACCGCGACGGTGGGACATCGTCGGACCCGTGTGCGAGACAGGCGACTTCCTCGCACTCGATCGCGACCTTGCGCTCGAAGATGACGCGTTGCTCGCGGTCTTCGGGGCGGGCGCGTACGGCATGGCGCTCGCATCCAACTACAACAGCCGTTCCCGGCCTCCCGAGGTGCTTGTGCACGGCGATGCATTCCGCGTAGTGCGGCGGCGCGAAACCGTGAGAGACCAACTGGCGCCGGAAAGCGAATGGTCCGGCAAGCCGGAAGAAAGATGATTGAAACCAGGCCCCTCCTGTCGATGTTACTGGCCGCGCTCCTCGTTGCGACCGTGTCCGGCTGCGACTTTTTCGACAATCCCCTGCCATGGGAAGAAAGCCCCATCGCCGATGATCTCGTCGGTACGTGGAAAGCCGCCGAAGGGCAGGAAACGGGAGTTCAGGCCCGGGTGTCGCGTACCGACAAGGAGACGTTGGGATTCGAACTCGCACATCCGGAGAACACCTCATCGACGCTTGAGTCCGACCGGCACAAGCAACGTACGACGTTCCTCGGCAACGTCCTTGGCTCGGGGTCCCTGCACGTACTCCAGGTCAGGATGGACTCGTACGACGAGTTCGACAAGGATGGCGAATCGCTATGGAACCGGACGAGCGGGTTCCTGTTCTTTCGCATTGTCCCCTCCCCCAACAACGGCGTGCATGTCCATCGGCTCAACTCCGGGAGACTTGGAAGGGTGGCGGAAAAGGAGCTCGCCGCCTCGAGGCTCAAGATCGAAAGAAAGGCCTTTGAGCGTTGCCTCGACGTCGATAGTCAGCGTTCGAAAATCGATCCTTACGAGAAGCTTTCTCGCATCCGGGACTGCGTAGTCCTGCGTCTGCCGAGCGAGTCCCTGGAACAACTCTTCCTCGATCATGCCGACCTGGTCTTCTCCGGCGGGGTCGACCGGTACGTCCGGGAATAATGGGCAATGTGTTCGCCATCGGGGGCGGCGCCATCCGCACTTTGGCGACCGAGCCGCTCGACCGGGAGATCGTTCTTCTCACGGGCAAATCCCGGCCGCATGCGCTTCTGATTCCCACCGCCAGCAGCGACGACCCCGATTACCGGCCGATGTTCGACCGGGTCTACGGCAAGCGCCTAGGATGCACGACCGATGTGCTCTATCTGCTCGGTTCGACACCGGATCCTCGACTCGTCGCCGACAAGATCGACCGTGCCGACATCGTCTACGTGGGCGGCGGCAACACGCTCATGATGATGCGCCGCTGGCGTCACCTCGGGGTCGACGCGTTGTTGCGTGCGGCGTTCGATCGCGGGGCCGTCATGTGCGGCGTGAGCGCCGGCGCGATCTGCTGGTTCGAGCGCGGCCACAGCGACTCGATGGCCTTCTACAACCCGGATGACTGGAAATACATCGCGGTCACCGGCCTCGGCTTCGTCGGGGGGATCGCCTGTCCGCACTACAACAGCCACACCAATGGCGTGCCCCGGCGCCAGGACTTCCATCAGATGCTGAAGCGCTCAAGGCGTCCGGGCCTCGCGATCGACAACAACTGCGCCGTCGCGTTCACCGACGACGGCTTCCGCGTGTTGAGCACCAGGCGCCGCGCCAGAGCATATGCCCTGTCGATCGAGCACGGGGAAGTGATCCAGCGCAGGCTGTCGAAGTCCACGCAATACATGCCAGTCGAGTCGCTCCACCTGGCGGAGGAGCGTTGAACGGGACTCGACCGATGTGAACAGCCGCAGCCGTCCGCAATCGGATTTCCGGACCAGAACTCAGATAATCAGCAAGGAAGAATCTCCTGCTTCCCGGACCGTGGCGACGGGCACTGACCTGTCCAAAGTCACCAGTCGGGCGTCATGCGCGACGGCAAGTGCGAGCAGATACGCGTCCGTCAGTTGCCGGTGACCCAGCAAGTGCCGACGGTCGATGACGTTCTCGTCGAGCAGACTGATGTCATCGGGAATGAAACGGTGATAGGGCATGGCGACGGCCGCCTTCAGGCGCGAAACGGCATCCGCCACTTCCAGCACATTCGGATATCTTGGATGCGAAACGATGCGCAAGCAGCCGTTCTGCGTTATGGGACATGACGCCCAACCTTCGTCAACGTGGCGGGCAAACCAAGTGGACACATCCGGATGGTGAACGTGGTTTTCGTCGAGCAAAGCGATCAGCACATTCACATCCAGCAGCGACAGCACGAGTCACACCTCCAGTTCTTCCCGCAGCTTGTCGACCAACTCATTCGTAACGACCGCGCCACCAGAGGGAATCGGCCTGAACCCGTAGAACTCTCGACCTGACCCATCGTTGGTCGACGCACCGGCTCGATTCCTCAATGCCTCGCGCATCAGGTCCGACATGAACTTTCCCGCTGTCTTGCATTCGCGCCTGGCCAGTTCCTTCGCCGCTACGAGCACATCTTCATCAATATCAAGAGTGGTTCGCATCTACTGCCTTTGCTTGCTCGTTCAAGATCGACGAATCATAGCATCAAGCATCACTCATCAGACGAAACTTCTATCGCGCCCCGAAAGACCCTCCGAGACGGCTTCCTCCAAGGAGCACCCCGGGAAGCGACTATAATTGCCTGATGAACCTCCGGTTCACGAAGATGCATGGCCTCGGCAATGACTTCATGGTCGTTGACCTGGTCACGCAAAGCCTCGACCTGGATCTCGATCTCATCCGAACCTGGAGCGACCGGCGCACGGGCATCGGTTTCGATCAGTTGCTGACCGTGCTTCCGCCGACGGTTCCGGACGCCGACTTCAGACTTCGGATATTCAACAGCGACGGCACGGAAGCCGAGCAGTGCGGCAATGGCGGGCGCTGCGTCGCACAGTTCGTCAGGGACAGCGCCCTCACCAAGAAAAAGGGGCTTGCGCTCGATACGGTCGGCGGACGCATGCATACGCGCCTGCTCGGGAACGGCAACGTACGGGTCGAGATGAACGTCCCCAGTCTCAAGCCGACCAGGGTCCCGTTTCGGCCAGAACTCGCCACCAAAGAGGGTCCGGCCTACCGGCTGGCTCTGGACGGTGCAACGGTCCAGTTCACGCCGGTCTCCATGGGCAATCCCCACGCGGTCATCGTGGTGGACGATGTCGACAGCGCCCAGGTGGGAACCGTGGGCGCTGCGCTGCAGGCGTCGGTCGCGTTCCCCGAAGGCGTCAACGTGGGATTCCTGCAAGCGACGGATACGGAGAACGCGCGACTGCGGGTTTTTGAACGGGGCGCGGGAGAAACCCGCGCGTGCGGCAGCGGCGCGTGCGCGGCGATGGTCGCCGGCAACCTGCATGGACTCTTGAATGAGCGCGCAACCGTTTCGCTCCCCGGAGGCGATGTCGATCTGGCCTGGCCGGGCAAGGGCAGTCCGGTCGCGATGATCGGCCCGGCCGCTACCGTTTACCGCGGGCACATTCAACTGTGATTGGCGCGCCCGGCGAGGTGTACCGGTGAAACGACGCCCCGATCACGAAGTCGTCGAGTCCGGCGGTCCGCTCGACGCCTACATCGGATATCTGACCCACGAGAGACGCAGTTCGCCGCATACGATCAGCGCATATCGGCGAGACCTCGAAGCGTTCAGGACGAATGCCGGCATCGACGACTGGCTCGCGGTCAGGCCGGATCATGTGCGCCAGTTCCTCGCGCGGCTGCACGCCAAGGGACGTTCGACCAGCACCATCGGTCGCGCCCTCTCGAGCGTACGCAACCTCTACGCCTTCCTCGTACGCCGCGGATTCACGCAAACGAATCCCGCCGCGGGCGTCAGCGCGCCGAGAAAGCGCAAGAAACTGCCCAAGACGCTCGACATAGACAACGCCGCGAAGCTCTTCGACTCGAGTCCAAAGTCCCGCCTCGAACTGCGCGACCGCGCCATGATCGAACTCTTCTATGGCAGCGGCATGCGCCTGGCCGAACTGGTCGATCTGGACCTTAGGGACCTCGACCTCGTCAACGGTTTCGCCACGGTCACCGGCAAGGGCAACAAGACCCGGGTCGTGCCGCTGGGGTCGCGCGCCGCAGAGGCCGTCCGCGGGTGGCTCGACACCCGGCGCGGCGCCAGGGCGAACGATCCGCTCTTCACCGGCCGGGGCAACAACCGAATCAGTCCGCGCACGGTTCAGGCGCGCCTGAAGAAGCTCTCCCTCAGCAACCTCGGAACCGACGTGCTGCATCCGCACCTGCTGCGACACAGCTTCGCGAGCCATCTGCTTGAATCGAGCGGGGATGTGCGGGCGGTGCAGGAACTGCTCGGCCACGCCGATATTTCGACGACGCAGATATACACTCACCTCGACTTCCAGCATCTGGCCAAGGTGTACGACGCCGCCCATCCGAGGGCCAAGCAGTCCAAATCGTGATCAGACTCGTCACCTTCGATCTCGACAACACGCTTTGGGAAACGGACAACACCATTCGCAGGGCGGAGTCCGACATGCGCACGCGGTTGGAACTGCGAGTGCCCGGTTTTTCCGAGCGGTTCGACGCATCCGCAACTCAAGCTTTGCGCGAGCAGGTGATCGCGGACACGCCGGAGATCGCGCACGACGTCTCAAGCTTGAGGACAGAGGTTCTGTTTCGCGCCGCCCGGGAGTGCGGGTGCGGCGAAGACGACGCGCGCGCGTACGCGGAAGAAGCCTTCGAAGTATTCCTGCATGCCCGCCATCGCGTCTCCTACCTCGATGGCGCCCTCGACCTATTGGAGATCCTCAAGCCGCGCTACATCCTGGTCTCGCTCACGAACGGCAACGCCGATTTCATGCGGCTCGGCCTTGATCGCTACTTCGCGTTCGGGTTTACCGCCGCGGACATCGGCGCCATGAAACCGCACCGCGCGATGTTCGACGCCGCCCTCGAGCGAGCGGGCGTCGCCGCTGACAGTGCGGTGCACGTCGGCGACCAGCCGATCGACGATGTCCGGGGCGCGAAAGACGTCGGCATGCATACGATCTGGTTCAACCCCCACGGCGTCGAAGATTCCGTGGGCGCCAGCGCCGAGGTCCGCCGTCTACAGGAGATCCCGCAAGCCATCGCGCGGCTGGCGGGCTGACGAACCTCCCGTTTCCCGTTGCAGGGTTCAGGTGTCGCGTACCGGGTCAGACCCTCACGACGTCAGCCGTCACCACCAGAACGGCGCGATCATCGCCGCGCTCCGAAATGCTGAGGATCGGCAGAAGCCCGGTCTCATCAGGATGCGGCAAGATGAGCCTTGAGGCGCCTACGACCCATATGCATCATCACCATCGCGGTATGCACGGGATCGCAGATGCGCCTCCGGGCAATCGTCAAATCTCGTCGAGCGCGTCTTCGTCCGGTTCCGGCGGCAGCATGATCACGCGCACTGTCGAACTCACCAGCGTCATGTTCGGGATGATGGCTTCGGTGTCATCGTCGATGTTGAGAACCGTCGCCAGTGCGTCCACGCTTTTGATCTCTCCTTCGACGCCGCCAGTCTGGATCCGCGTTCCGGTGGGATAGCTGTCGCGGATATAGGTGCCAGCAAGCAGGTTGCCGGCAACCCCGCGCGCACCGAGTCCGAACGCGAGGGCCGCGCCGACACCCACTGCCGTGATGACAACGCCGATGGCGATGGTGAGGAGTTGCGTTTCCAGTTCGAGCTGGCCGATGGCGAGCGCTGCGGAGATGACCACGAGCAGCAAATAGGTGGCCTGACCGAGCGTCTTGGCGTAGCGGGAGCCGAGGGTTTCGGCGCTCGCGCGGACGGCGTCGCGCGAAAAGGTAGCCGCGAACAGCCCGATGGCCAATATGAACACCGCGCCAAGGACCCGGGGCAGGTATTGAACGAGACTGTTGATGGTCGCCGACAGGCGTTCCAGCCCGAGAGACTCGGAAGCCGTCAGCAGGAAGGTCAGCATCAGGATCCAGAACACGATCCTGCCGAGGATGTGGCTGGCCGTTCTCTGGACGTTGATCTGGCCGAGCATGCGCACAAGGCCGACCCGCTCGCTCAGGCGATCGAAACCCACCGCAGCGAGCAGGCGTCGCACGACGGCGGCGGCGACTCTTGCCGCGACGTACCCGACGACCAGGATGAGCAGCGCGCCGGCAAGATCCGGAAGGAATGCCGCGACTTCCGCCCACATGGCGACGAGGGAGGCCAGCACTCCCTCACCGAGGTCGTTGATGGAGTCAAGCATGTTGTTTCTCCTCTGGTGCCATGGAATCCGTCACCCTCGGGTGCCGTGTTTCACCCAGCCAAACCCTCTATTCCACCTATCCGCCAGTCCCGGATCCTGGCACCAGCGCGCGCGCCGTCCGCCGGTCCCACCGGTCAGGGCGGCTCCTCGGGCCGGATATCCTCCACGGACTCGATCTCGAACAGCGGATCGTCGGCGAGAACGCTCTCATGGGAGGCGATCTCTTCCTCGACGTCCGCCACGTCTCGGAAGCGGGCGAGATGAAAGAGAGCGTCGCCTTCGTTGACCAGGGGCAGGCGGTTCGCGCAGATGACAATGCTCTCGAACGGCGCCGCCAGCACGGTATCTTCGGAAGAGAACGGCGCCGACACGACGCCGAGCGCATCGCCTTCCTGCACTTGCGCGCCCAGCTTGACGAGGGGTCGGAACAGGCCATCCGCCGGTGCCCGGAACCAACTCGCGGCATTCGCCACATACGGCTCCGTGCGGGTCGCACGGGAGCGTCGGGCGGGAAGCATGCCCAGTGTGCGCATCACATTCACCACTCCGCGCACGCCGGCCACGATGCACTTCTCGTCGAGGCGCAACGCTTCGCCGGCTTCGTAGGCGATGATGGGAACGCCGATCTTGCCCGCCTCGGCTCGGAGGCTGTGTGCAATCAGGCCCGAGTTGATGATTACGGGGATCGCGAACCCGCGAGCCATTTCCTCCACGCCCGGCTGGTCAAGCGCGGCGCGGACCTGGGGCAGGTTGTCGCGGTTGACAGCTGCCGTGTGCAGGTCGATGACATGGGTGCAGCGCGAAACGACCTGGCCGAAGAAGAGATTTGCCATGCGCGCGGCGATGGAACCTTTCTCCATTCCGGGGAATCCACGATTGAGGTCACGGCGATCGGGCAGGTACCGCGACTGGTTCAGGAAACCGAACAGGTTGACGACAGGCACGAGCACCAGTGTTCCACGCAGCCGGTCGAGGGCGGTCAGCTGGCGCAGCCTACGGATGATCTCGATGCCGTTGAGTTCGTCACCGTGAATGCCGGCGCAGACCAGCAACACGGGGCCCTGCCAGCGGCCACGGATCACTTCCACAGCCATGTCGAGCGGCGTCTGGGTAAAGAGCTGTGCCATCGGCAGTTCGAATTGCAGTCGCTCTCCGCGCCGCACGCGGTGGCCCGCGATTTCGAACGGTCCCTGCAACGTGACCGCACTTCGACGCTTCGCGGCGTCCTTGGCCGCCGAGCACGCCGCGACAGTCAGTTTCGGCCCCGGCTTAGCCGGTACCACGGGTCCGAGTCCTGCCCCGGCGGGCGTTACGCTCGATGAATTCGATGATGAGGGACGCGACATCGACGCCCGATGCCTCCTCGATGCCCTCAAGACCGGGAGAGCTGTTCACCTCCAGCACCAGCGGCCCGTGGTTCGAGCGAATGAGGTCGACGCCCGCCACGTTCAGCCCCATCGCGCGGGCTGCGCCCACGGCCGTGCGCCGTTCTGCCGGCGAGATTCGCGCTATTTCGGCAGAGCCGCCGCGATGCAGGTTCGAGCGGAACTCACCGGGCGCGGCCTGGCGGCGCATCGCCGCCACCACCCGGTCGCCGATCACGAAGCAGCGCACATCGGCGCCACCCGCCTCCTCGATGTACTCCTGCACCATGATGTTCACGTCGATTCCGAAAAACGCCTCCATGACGCTCTCGGCCGCCTTCTGCGTCTCGCAAAGTACCACGCCGACGCCCTGGGTGCCCTCGAGCAGCTTCACGACGAGCGGCGCGCCGCCCACCATCTTGATGAGGTCCGGGATGTCGTCCGTGGTGTGCGCGAACCCGGTGACCGGCATGCCGATGTCCCGGCGCGCCATCAACTGCATCGACCGGAGCTTGTCCCGCGAGCGGGAAATCGCCACAGATTCGTTGACGGAATACACGCCCATCATCTCGAACTGACGCACAACAGCAGTCCCGTAGAAGGTGATCGACGCACCGATTCTGGGTATGACCGCATCAATCTCTTCCAGTCGATCACCGCGGTACCGGATCGACGGGTTGGCGGTCGCCATGTTCATGTAACAACGCAGCGTATCGACGATCTTGGCTTCATGGCCCCGTTCTTCGGCGGCCTCGATCAGGCGCCTAGTGGAGTAGAGCCGACGGCTGCGGGAAAGGACGGCGATCTTCATCGCGCCGTCACCCGCCCTTCGTCGCTGACCGAAACGCGCCGCCCGGCCAGGAACGAGCGACCCGGATCCACCGTGAAGCGCCGCCGGATAGCAGTGCGGCCGAGCAGCATGGCAAACCGCATGTCGGTGCGGTTGCTGAGACTGATTTCGATCGGCCAAGTCTCGGGGTGGTCACCGATCCGGACATCCGTCTCAATGATGTACCGCTCTTCGGCGCGGCCACCGGAGTCCTTGACCGTGCGCATATCCGAAACCGCCGCCGTGCACACTAACTCGTGCGCGCTTCTTCGGTCGGGACGCAGCTTGAACCGTACCCAGCGAGCACCATCGTGCTCGAACCGTTCGATGCCGTGGGCGTTGAGCGCCGATGTCCTGGCACCGGTGTCGACCTTCGCGCGCAGGGCCGCGACGCCGATATCCGGAAGCGCGACCCACTCCCGCCATCCCAGCATTTTCTTCACTCCCAGTCCGCTTCCCCGGCGGAGGACACGGCAGCTCGCCATAGATCGAACCTGATCCGGAAGTCTCTCAGCACGCGGCAATCTATCCAGGCTCCAGAGGCGTCGTCTTCGCGTGGCCCACACTCCTGCGGATCCCGATCGACGCAGTCGAGGTTCACGGAGATGCGCTCCTTGTGAGGCCATTGGAAGTGCAGCAGGGCGATACAGAGTGCACCCGAACGTACCGGTTTGCGGAAAGTTGGGTCAATGCACAGCATGATAGCTCCATCGAATCTCCACGATGCATACATATTCGACTGGCGGTCGCATGTCGATTGTTCATGTTGAAGAACTGCATTGGTAGGAGTTTCGACAACCCCGGTTCCCGCATCGCCAACGTCCTAATGCGCCGCGCGTTGCGCAGTGGTCAAAGTAGCGACGACAAAGCCATGGCGATGCCCAGGAACGACAGGAATCCCGCCACGTCTGTCACCGTGGTGAGAATAATGGACGATGCCGTCGCCGGATCCTGTCCGAGCCGAGTGAGCGCCATGGGCACCAGCGCACCGGCGACTCCCGCAGCCGGCATGGACAACACCATGGCGCAGGAGATCACGAGCGACAGTCCGACCGACCCGCTCCAGAGATACACGCCGGCACCGCAGACCAGCGCCAGGGAAAGCCCGTTGGCGATGCCGGTGACCAGTTCCTTTGTCAGCAGCCTGGGCAATTCGCGCGTGCCTATTTCGCGCAGCGCCAGGCCGCGAACGGTGACGGCAAGCGCCTGGGCGCCGGCGTTGCCGCCCTGACCGGCGACAACGGGCAATAGGACCGCGAGGGCCGTGAACTGCGCGATCAGGCCTTCGAACATGGCGACAACCGCAGACGCCAGGAAAGCGGTCAGCAGGTTGATCTGCAGCCACGGCAGGCGCCGCCGTATCGCGAAGCCGGGCGTCGACAATGCCTGCTCGTCCGGGCTCGCGCCCACCATTTTCTGGATATCCGCGCTCGCCGCTTCGCCGACGGCCTCCAGAAGCTGGTCGTGGCGCACAACTCCCAGGAGGCGTTCGCCGCTGTCGACCACCGGGAGTGAGTCGGCGCGATGTCGCTCCAGCAGCGCCACGACTTCGTCTCGCGGCGCCACCACGTCGACCGGCACGGCATCGCTGGCGAGAGCGTCGACGAGCTCGTTCGCATCCGCGAGCGCCAGCGCCTGCATGTCCACGCGTCCATCGAGGCGCCGCTCAGAATCCACAAGGTACAGGGTCCGGCCGCCGCGTATGGGCGATGCGCGAATACGCTCGATGGCGTCGGCCACGGTCTGGTCCCGATTCAACGTGACAACCGTCCTGTCCATCCAGCGGCCAGCCGCGCGCGCCGGCAAGTCGATCAGGCGTTCCAGGTCCTTGCGCCCAGTTGCCGGCAACGCTCCGAGCAGCGCATCGCGCTGCTGCTCCGGCAGGCCGGGGACGAGGTTCAACGCCAGATGGGTCGGGGCAATGTCGACCACGGCAACCTGGTCCGCGCGCGGCATGTCTCGGAACAATGTGTTTGCCCGCGAAGGCGAGAGGCGATCCAGAATTGTTACGCGGCTGCCGTCGCCGAGTCCGGCGAACTCCGACGCGAGAAGGGCGCTGTCGGCGTCCTCGAGCACGCGGGCCGCGTCGCCGGGGAAACGGCTGACAAAATCGTCCCTCACGGACCGGGCCAAGTCCAGATTCGCAGTCATCGAGCGTGCGGCTCTCCCAGCAGGAGCTTCGGCAAGTCCGCCAGCAATTCGAACATCGCCCCCGCAAGGCCGGCGAACGCCTGCGGGTCGCGTTCCGCCGGCTCGACGGCGGCTCGCCTGAACTGCGCCAGGGCGAGCAGACCGACAGGCCGGCGCGAGTCATCGACTACCGGCAGCCAACGCTCCCCGTGGGCGGCGAACGCGGCGGTCGCCGCGCGCAGGTCGGAGGAGGCGAGCAGGGGACGCGCCGGCGACAGACAGTCCCGCACCTGCGCATCAAGGCCACCCATCAGCGCCTGTTCGGCGTCCAGCGTCCCGACCAACTGATCCGTGTCGTCCAGCACCAGGAGCGGCGCGGAATCCGGGGACCTCCGCGAACGTAATGTCTCGACCGCTTCGGAGACAGTGGCACCCTGGTGGACCCAGGCGAAGTCCAGGTTCGCGAGCGCGCCGACCGTGCCGTCGCGAAACAGGAACGCTCGATCGAGTTCGCGTCTGCGCCTTTCGGGCAAAAGGCCATGCAACCTGATCCGTCGATGCGCCTCGACGCGGCGAGAGAGCTGCACGGCATCGCCCAACTGCGCGGACGACATCCAGTGGGCGATTGTCTCGTCGCTGCGCCCGTCGAGAATCTCGCTCGCGATGGACTGTGGCAGGCAAACGAGAACGCCTGGCAGAACACCGTCGGGCAGCCGGGAAAGAAACTCCTTCGCGCCGCCACTGTCGCTCGAGACGACCGCATCCGCGAACTGTTCCGGGTACATCGCGGCGTAGCTCTCGACCAGCCCTCCCTGGACAGCAGGCGCGTCGCTCATTGTGAAGGGCTCGTCAGCCGGGTCACCAATGCGTCGGTAAAGCGGGCCGCCGGAACGGCGACCAGGCCGTCGGCGGTCGCAAGCACCAGCGAGGTGCGGTGCAGTTCAACCACCGTTCCTTCGATTGCATCGACCCGGAGCCTGTCCCCTTCGCGATACGCATCCAGTTCGCGCCGGGCGATGAGGTTGGCGACGTAGCCGCGAGCGCCGAGCGCAAACGCCAGTCCCAGTGCGCCGAGTCCCAGGGTGAACGCGACCAGCGCCAGGTTGGCGATGAAGGTGACTTCGATTCCCAACTGTTGGGCAGCGGCAATCATCGCCGGCACGCTGACCAGCCAGTACGCGGCCCGCGGCGGGAGGGGGACGGACCGCATGCGGCACCGCACGAGTTCGCGAAGCGCCATGCCCAGCAGGTGACCGCCGATCAGGATGAGTGCGGCGGCGAATAGCCGGGGCAGGAGAACGAGTGCGCTATCGAGGAACCGGGTCGCCTGTCCTATGCCAAGCACATTCAGCGATAACGCCACGGTAGCGGCGAGTAGCGCCCAGAACGTCAGCGGCGCCAGCATGCGCGCGGCCCTCCGGCGCGGCCCCGTAGCGTCATCGCCGCCGACGAGTCGCGCAACGACGATCCTGCCCGCAAAGGCAAGCCCCGTCCCGAGAATCAGCACGCCCAGACCGAGCAGTTCCGAGTACTGGCCTAGTTCGACCATATGCACGCCTCCATTACCGCCACCATGCTATTGCCTTGACTTCGACAGCATCAAGGCCAAAGAGAGCCCGATCTTCGGCTCACCTAAATGCCTGCCAGAAGGTGACGCGGAGTGCAGGTCTGCACGCACGCTGGCAGGGATATCCTTCGGATCGCCCGCCCGGATGTCCAGAATCACTAGGGCGTGTTAACACTACGAAGGGCCTCGACGATGAGCACGAAGACGATGAACCCGGGCGTTCCGCGACGATCCCGACGCACGCGTCGCCATCGTCACTGGCGCGGGCGACAGGTTCTTCAGCGCCGGGTGGGACCTGAAGGCGGCCGCGGGCGGCGACGCGGTCGACGGCGATTACGGAGTCGGCGGGTTCGGCGGCATCCAGGAACTGCCCGATCTGAACAAGCCATTGATCGCAGCCGTCAATGGCATGGCCGTCGGCGGCGGGTGGGAACTGGCCCTCTCCTGCGACCTGATCCTCGCTTCGACGACCGCCCGGTTTGGCCTGCCCGAAATCAACGCCGGCACCATCGCCGACGCGGCCAGCATCAAGCTGCCGAAGCGCATGCCCTATCATGTCGCCATGGAAATGCTGTTGACCGGACGCTTCATGGAGGCCGAAGAGGCGCGGCGCTGGGGTATCGTCAACGATGTGGTGGAGCCGGACGCGCTGCTCGACCGCGCCTGGGAACTCGCCCGTCTGCTCGCCAGCGGCCCCCCCCGCTCGTCTTCGCCGCCATCAAGGAAGTCGTCCGCGAAGCGGAGAACCTGCAGGCCCAGGACGCGCTGAGCCGGGTGATGAAGCGCCAGTTCCCCACCGTGGACAATCTCTACGGCAGCGAGGACCTGATGGAGGGATTCCGGGCCTTCGCCGAGAAGCGGTCGCCGTCTTGGAAGGGTCGATAGCAAAAACTCGCGAAAGGCACGTGGAATCGCCTACAAGGATTGCGGATTCGCGCCATCGAACGCCGGTCAACGACTTCCTACACTGGAACCCAACACTGCGCCACCCGACTGACTTGGCGACGTCGGTGGTGCGTTCCCGCACGGCACCTCGCCGGCGAGATACCTTTCGAGCGCTTGCAGGAGATCATGGGCAACGTCGTCAAGCTTCACGACACCTACGGGGACGCGTCGAAGTCTGCGAAGTACACCCGCATCCATACGCGCGCCCAAGACGGCATCGAGACGCCCCCGGTGACGATCGAAGCCCATCGGCCGGGAGGCACGCCCGGGTTCTCGTTGGTCGGCATGCCGCAGACAGCCGTTCGCGAAGCCCGGGATCGCGTGAAGAGCGCGCTCAAGACTACGCGCCTCGAGTTTCCGAGGGGACAGCTCGTGGTCAACCTCGCGCCCGCGGATCTCGCCAAACAAGGCGGCCGCTACGACCTCGCCATCGCCATGAGCATTCTGGCGGAAACAAACCAGGTGCCCGACCGCCACCTCGAACGCCTCGAATTCATCGGCGAACTGTCGCTCTACGGGGAAGTCCGGCGCGTCCGGGGTTGTTTCGGGGCCGCGCTCGCGGCCCGAAGCGAGGGGCGCGGAATCGTATTTCCCTCGGCCAACGCTGCCGAGCTGGCGGGGCTGGTGGATACGCCGTTGTACCCGGTCGAATCCCTGGCGCATGCCGTGATGATCGCGCGAGCGGAAGAGCCGGTCCCGTGGTCTCCACCTGAGCGAATCGCACCATCGCGCAGCGAGCGGATTTCGCTCAACGACGTCAAGGGTCAACTGGCCGCCAAACGCGCACTCGTGATCGCCGCGGCCGGCGGCCATCACCTCCTCATGCGAGGGCCGCCGGGCTGCGGAAAGACCATGCTCGCGAAACGCCTGGTCAACCTCATGCCCTCCCTGACGCGGGCGGAAGCGATCGAAGTCGCGAATGTCTACTCCGTGGCGGGCAGGGAACGTCCCCCAGGCGATTTGCGACCGTTTCGCGATCCGCATCACACCGCATCCACGGCCGCCCTCGTCGGCGGCGGCGCACCGGTGGCCCCCGGCGAGGTAACGCTGGCGCATCACGGTGTCCTGTTTCTCGACGAGCTGCCCGAGTTTCGCCGGGACGCCCTCGAAGCGCTGCGCGAACCGCTGGAGTCGGCGCAGGTCGTGATCGCGCGCGTGAACCAGAGATGCCGCCTGCCGGCGAGTTTCCAGTTCGTCGCCGCCATGAACCCCTGTCCCTCGGGGTTTATTTGCGACGAGAAGGATTGCCGTTGCACGCCGCAGCAGATTCACCGATACCGGAGCCGTCTCTCGGGGCCCCTGCTGGACCGGATCGACCTCACGGTAGAGGTCGCGCCGGTCACCGAAGACGACCTATGGAACGGCCAATCGCCGGGTCTCGACGAGGCTGACCTTCGCCGTCAGATCGCGGCTGCGCGAGCAATTCAGCTTCGCCGAAGCCCGAAGTACAACCGGGAACTCGACGCCCGCGATGTCGAGCGATACTGTGCTCTCGACCCGGGAGGGCAAGGGCTGCTGCGTCTCGCGGTCAAGCGCTACCGGCTTTCAGCCCGCGCGATCCACCGCGTGCAGAAGGTCGCCCGCACCATCGCAGACCTGGCCGAAGAGAGGGACATCGGGGCCTCCCATGTGGCGCAGGCACTGGAATATCGCACCGCTTCGTCTGACACGCAGGCCGAATGAGGCCCAAGAAGGAAAGACGGGGGTGAACCGGGAAGACGAGCGAACGATCAAGGAGTTGAGGAATCTCGACGCGGCGTCCGCTAAGCTGGAAGCAGAAGCGAATAAACTCGACGCCGAAGCGAGGAAACTGGAAGCGGAGGTGCGCAACCTCGATCAGAGCACCAACGCCGACGCATTCAAGTTAGGGTTGGCGGCATTCGCCACGATTCTCGCCGCTGTGAAAGTCGCTGATGCGTTGGGTTGGCTCTGAGGAGGAGAACATGTCATTCCACAGGCGTGAGGTTTTGCCGAGCGGGGTCGAAGTTGATCGGCCTTGGTGGCATGTCGCCAAGCTGTTCATCGCTGTAGTCATAGGTGCGGTCGCGGCGATCATGGTCTATTCGCTCCTATAACGCGCAGTTCTCCTGCTTAAAGCGAACTTTCGCAGGCCCGGATCATCGGGTAGTCCAACGCTTCGCCCAGACCACCGCCTCTTTCGCCACTCATCCGCCCAAGACTATTGTCCGCCGGTTCGTCGCTTCGTCTCGGGTGCACGTCAGATTTGTGAGATGACGGTCATTTATGGCACGCGCGGCGCTCCCAGAAGTCGTCGAAGCGGTTGCCGAGGATGGAGCAGCGCAGGGCCAGGATGGCGTTGGCTCCGTCGACGGTCCAGCGCATGCCGCCGCGCTTGAGGCGGGCGCCGACGACGTTCTTGCAGCCGCCCTCGACGACGCCGGTCGAGACGCACAGCCCCATGGCGCGGAACGCGGGATAGCGCATCCGCCGGCGGTTGCGCGCGATGTATTCGGCGCACTTGCCGGCCTCCTCGCAGGTTGCGGCATGGCGGCGCAGAGCGGCGAGGAGGTCGTCGATGCGGCCGCGGTCGAGTTCGTCGCGGCGCTGTTTGCCCCAGTGGTCGGCGAGATCGGCGCCGGCGCCGAAGATGGCCTTGGCGGCATCGAACAGATGCTCCTTGGCGTGCCAGATGTCGACGATCTGGATGGCGCCGGGGAAGTGCTCGTCGGCGAGGTTCCAGATCCAGGCGGCGCCGTCGCCGAGGACGACGCGGCGCGGGGCGCGCTGGAAGCGCCGCCGCGCGGCCTCGCGAAGCGCGCGCCGGGCGAAGGGCGGGTATTCGGCGTCGGCGGCGCGGACGGCGGCGGTCTCGATGGCGGCGCTGTGGGTGACGGAGCCGGGGTCGCGCGCGGGCGCGCCGTCCGCGCCGATCGTCTCGGCGGACCAGACGGAGACGAGCTTGGCCTCGCGCGTCTTGGCGCCGCCGCCGGGCTGTTTGCCGCGCCGCCCGGCGGTCTCGGCCTTGCGCATCGGCACGCCGGTTCCGTCGAGGCCGAGATATAGGGTGCGGGCGTCGCTCGGCTCGGGCTCGACGACGTCGCGCTCGTCGTCGGCGATCTCGCGACCGAGCGCCTCGGCGCGGCGCTCGATCGTCTTGGGATCGATGTCGAGCCCGGCCAGCTCGCGCAGCAGTTCGCTCGTCTCGGCGAAGCTGACGCGGGCCGCGGCGACGCCGGCCATGCGCAGCGCCGCCGGCGACAGCGAGGTTCCCTCCAGCCCGAGCGACCGGTCGCGCGGACCGAAGCCCCGGCCGCAGTCGTCGCAGTGGTACCAAGCGCGCTCCAGCTCCATCTCGCCCAGGGCGGTGACGAAGGTCTTTCGCCGCCGCCCGGCGTATCGGGCTTGCCCGCCGCACTCGCAAGGCCGCCGGGCGCCCGTCGCGTCGGAGCGGTCCGCGTCGAGGCGCGCGGCGACCGCCTTGCCCATGACCTCGAGCGCCAGCCGCCGCGCCGCCGTCTCCACCGCCTCGAAGTCGACGCCGTCCGCCGCCCCCGCGCCGATCAGCCGCTCGACCTCGGCCCCGAGCTCCGCCGCGACGGTTTCCGCGAAGCCCCCTTTTTGACCTCCCGGCCCGCCTCCCGATTCGCCGACAGCCGCGCGTGGCACAGGCCCTCGCTCACCTCCACCAGCTCCGTCGTCAGCGCCCGCAGCCGCTTGTACTCGTCGATCTGCGCCCGCGTCTCCGCCACCGCCCCGCGCGGGATCGCCCGCGTCAGCGCCCGGCCGCCCACCTTGGCCGTCAGCACCCAGTTCGGCCCGTGCCCCGGGTCGCCCTCGCGGGCGCAGTGGCAGCCCGGCTTGCCGCACCTGCGGTAGCGCTCGAACAGCGATCCCGGCCGCAGGTCGCCGATCGACGCCAACTCCCGCCGGATCGCCTCGCGCCGCGTTTCGAGACCCTTCACATCCATGTCCGACAACATAACACGCGCCCTCTTCTGGCATTGATAAATAATGCCATAAGAGGGCGCACAAGTCGCCGCAAACCGAGACCCTCCGCAATTCACCACAAATCTGACGTGCACCCTGGTCGGTCTTCGTCTCTGGCAGGTGGACGCATTCCCCCGGATTTGGTAAAAAGCGCGTCCGCTTTCGGCTATTCAAAACGATGTCCCAAGTCTGTCAGGTCACCGGCAAGCGTCCGATGAGCGGGAACAACGTTTCCCATGCTCACAACAAGACGCGCCGACGCTTCAAGCCGAATCTGCACTATCACCGTTTCTGGAGCGAAGGCGAAAAGCGGTTTGTCCGCCTGCGCGTTTCGGCGCAGGGTATGCGGCTGATCGACAAGAAGGGAATCGACACCGTGCTGGCCGATATGCGCAAGCGCGGTGTCAAGGTGTAATCGAGCAGGTTTAGGGTGTAGCCATGCGAGAGAAGATCAAACTCGAATCCAGCGCCGGTACCGGCCATTACTATACGACCGACAAGAACAAGCGGAACACGCCGAACAAGCTCGAGTTCAAGAAGTATGACCCGGTGGTGCGCAAGCACGTCATCTACCGGGAAGCGAAGATCAAGTAACCCGGCGCCATCGGCTTCGGTTTCTGTATACGGGCGCCCCGGGACGGACGCCCAGCCTCACCTGTTCGGCATGACAGGGTGAGCGGCGTCCGGCGCAAAACCCGATGCCCGAACTCCCCGAAGTAGAAACGACTCTGCGCGGTATCGCGCCGAGCCTCCTGCATCGGCGTATCGTCTTCTTGGATATACGCGACCCGCGCCTTCGCTGGCCCGTGGACCTGCCTCCCGAAATCTGCGGGCAACACGTCGTTCGGTTGACGCGCCGGGCGAAATACCTGCTCCTCCATCTCGAGGCCGGCGCACTCATATTCCATCTCGGCATGTCAGGTCACTTGAGGATCGTCTCCGGGAATGAACCCGCCGGAAAGCACGATCACGTGGACATCGTGCTGGACCACGGGTTGGCGCTTCGGCTGCACGATCCGCGACGTTTCGGCAGCCTGCATTGGCAACCGCACCCCGCCGAGCAACACTGGCTGCTGCGGAATCTGGGGGTGGAGCCGCTGTCCGCGGGGTTCACCGGAGACCACCTGTTTGCAAGGTCCAGGGGTCGCCGCGCGCCGGTCAAGAACTTCCTGATGGACGCGCGCGTTGTGGCCGGAATCGGCAACATCTACGCCAACGAGGCGCTGTTCAAGGCCGGCGCGCGTCCGAGAATCGCCGCGGGCCGGTTGAGCCGCGCGCGCTACCAGGAGATTGCGGCCGCCGTGCGAGAGACGCTGACTGCCGCAATCGACCAGGGTGGCACGACACTGCGCGACTTCGTCGGAAGCGACGGCAGGCCCGGGTACTTCGCCAACGAACTGTTCGTCTACGGGCGCGAGGGAAAACCCTGCCGGCGATGCGGGTCGCTACTCAGGGGCCTGCGGGTTGGACAACGCAGCACGGTCTACTGTCCGGACTGCCAGCGATAACGATATCAACCCTGTTTCGAGCAGAGTCCCTGGTTGATGCGGCCCGCTGTCCGGCATGCGTCGGAGCAGAACCTTGACGCGCCGTAGGGCACGAACCACTCGTTGCAGACCGGACATTGCGCCGGCTCCGATTTCGGTGGCGCGAGCTTCCCCGAACGCCGCGCTTCCAGCAGTCCGCAGATCGTATCGTTGCGTCTCGCCATATCGCGAAACTCGCGGTCCCCGACATCCAGCAGGTCGATGATCGTTGTCACGTCGAGTCGCGGCGAGCGCAACAGGAGCGCGATCGCCTTCTCTTCCAGGGTTATGTGCATATCACTTGGCGTTGCCATGCGACCGCCTCTCGGGGGAGCGGAAGGGATACTGTAAACAGTGTCCTCGCCGTCAGCCAGTGCGGACCCTGGCGGGCGGGACGGGCAGGCCCGCGACATCGGTGCGCATCCGGTACACCGACCCTTCCCGGTCACCTCCCGTTCCCACCGACCCCGTCACGACATAAAGATCGCGCAAGTCGTCGCCGCCGAAGCAGACACTGGTGCACATCGGCACCGGTGTTGCGACGTGCTCGCGCAGCCGTCCGTCCGGCTCGAATACGCGGACGCCGCCGCCTCCGGCCACCGCAAGCCACACAGCGCCGTCCTCGGATACGGCGAGCCCGTCAGGCGAACCCACGTCCACGCTTGCGAACGGCTGTTTCTCCCCGAGGCTGCCGTCTTCGGCCACCGCGTAGCAGAAGACGGTCTGCCGCCGGGAATCGGAATGGTAGAGCGTGCTGCCGTCCGGCGAGAAGCCTAGGCCGTTGGTCAATACGATGTCGGTCGCAACCACGCGGCTGGTGCCGTCGAGGTCGATCAGGTGGAGGTCGCCGGGAATCTGCTCACCTTCCTCGAAGACGGGGCTGCCCAGCGAGCCCGCGTAGATCCGACCGGCGGCGTCGGTGGTGAGGTCGTTGTAGCCAAAGTTGCCGTTGTCCAGATCCCGATCGAGCAGCACGAGGGTGTCACCGCCGGCAAAGCTCTTGAACGAGATGTTGCGCCCGCCGACGACCATGCCGTTGTGCTCGTGCAACGCCATGCCGCCGATGCCCCGCCGATAGGGGAAGACGGTCGAAACGGCCCCATCCAGGCCGAGGCGGTACACGCCGCCATCGTGGACATCGCTGAATATCAGTCCCTTGCCCGACACCCAGACCGGACCCTCTACCAGGGTGTAACCGTGGGCCAGTCGTTCCAACCGCTACACCTCCGGCCCACGCAGGAACATCGTCGCCCGGACTCAGGTCGTCATCCAGCCGAACTGTTGCGGTTTGCGTCCGGCGCCGATGCTGATCGGTATGTTGACCATGGCGGGCCCGTCGAAAGACATCGCCTCTTCCAGGGCGCCGGGCAGGTCCGCCGGATCCTCCACGTAGAAACCCTTGCCGCCCAGCGCTTCGACCATGCCCTCGTAGTGGGCGCCGTAGGTCAGGACCGATGGAGGGACTGTCGCCCCCTTTTCAAGCGGTCCGACGCCGCCGCCGATGCCGCCGTTATTCAGCACGATGAGCTTCACCGGCAGGTTGTAACGCACCATCGTCTCGATCTCCATGCCGGAGAATCCGAATGCGCTGTCGCCCTGCACCGACACGACCGGCTTGCCGGGATTGGTCACTGCCGCCGCCACGGCAAATCCCAAGCCGATACCCATCGTGCCGTAGGTGCCGGCATCGAGCCTGTGGCGCGGTTGGCGATTCGGCATCTGCGTCCTGCCGATATCCATGGTCGACGCGCCCTCGCCGATGATGATGGCGTCCTCCGGCAGCCAATCCACTATGTCGCGATAGGCCCGGTAGTAGTTCATGGGAGACGATTCGTCCTGGCTCATGGCCTCGACCGTCGCGACGTTCGCATCCGCCTTATCCTTCAGGGTCGTCCGCCACGGGGTTTCGGCCGGATAGAACCATTGCCTAGACCTGAGCGCCTCGTTCAGTTGGCCGACCACCGCCTTGCCGTCGCCGACGAGCGCGACTTCGGTCGGCACGTTGTGGCCGATCTCTTCCTGCTCGATGTCGAGCTGGATGACACGCACGCCCTCCTTGAACCGGGGCGGCAGGCCGAAGTGCATGATCCAGTTGAACCTCGCGCCCATGAGAAAGACGAGATCCGATTCCCTGAGCGCGGTGCTGCGGGCGGCGCCGACGGACAACGGGTGGTCGTCCGGCATGACGCCCTTGCCCATGGGCGAGTTGAGAAACGGCAATTGCGTGCGCTCGATGAACTCGCGCACCTCGTCCTCCGCACGCGACCACGCCATGCCTTTGCCGAGGATAACGAGCGGACTCTCAGCCGACTCCAGCGCGTCCAGGGCCTGCTCGACGGATGCGGGATCCACCTGCGGCCGCGCCGGATCCCCGACCGCGCTGCTTGCCGGCACGTCGCTCTCCTCGACCTGCTGCCGGATGATGTCGTCCGGGAAATCGAGGTAGACAGGCCCCGGGCGACCGTTCAGGGACGTGCGAATCACCTGTTCGACCAAGTAAGGAATCCGCGTTGCGTCTTCGATGGCGCGCGAGACCTTGCAGTATGGCGCCGCGCGTTCGAGCTGGCGCTCTTCCTGGAATGCCCCCATGCCGTTCTGGTAGGTAGGGGACGCGCCGCCGATGAGAAGCATCGGCCAGCAGTTCTGTTCCGCGTTGGCGAGGCCGGCCAGCGCATGGATGACGCCGGGACCCGACACAACCAGGCATGCCTGCGTACGTCCGGTGAGATAGCTCGCCGCCTGCGCGGCGTAGCTCGCGGCCTGTTCGTTGCGCATGCCGATGTAGGTGATGCCTTCTTTCTGCGCGGCGGCAGCGACGCCGCCCACCGGGAAGCCGACGATACCGAACATGTAATCGACGCCCTGCTGCTTGAGGCTTCGCGCCATCAGCGTGGCGCCATCAACGGTGGCCATAGTTGCTCCCCCTTGGTCAAATCGGTCGCGGTGAAATCGCGCGTAAGCTATCAGACTGTCGGACTTGGCGCACTAGCGGCAAGGTCGACAGGGTGCGGGTGCGGGTGGGA
>CAZFGB010000002.1:0-9901 GCA_964518405.1 uncultured Pseudomonadales bacterium
TATCTGCGGGTCTTTTTGCCCCCTGGTGGTCTTCATGCGAGGGGTACCCCTCGCATGAAGACCACCAGGGGGCAAAAAGACCCGCAGATACCCGCAGATTTGGGCTTGACGGAGCACTAGAACTGCGAAAGAAACCGGACATCGTTGTCGAAAAACAGGCGCAGATCGTCAACGCCGAAATAGAAGGCGGCGAGCCTGTCCGCCCCGAAGCCGAACGCGAATCCCGTGTAGCGTTCCGCATCGATCCCGGACATCCTCAACACGTTGGGATGCACCACGCCGCAACCCATCACTTCCACCCACCCGGTACCGCCGCAAACCCGGCATCCCGCGCCTTCGCAATGCACGCACTGGGCGTCGACCTCCGCCGAAGGCTCGGTGAACGGGAAGTAGGACGGTCGAAACCGGACGCCCACCTCCTTGTCGTAGAAGCGATGCACGAAACCGACCACCGTGCCCTTCAGATCGGCGAAGCTGACGCCTTCGTCCACGACCAATCCCTCCACCTGGTGGAACATCGGCGTATGGGTGAGGTCGGATTCTCGCCGGAACACGCGGCCGGGACAGATGATGCGGATAGGAGGTTGCGTCTTCTCCATGACGCGCACCTGCACCGGCGAAGTGTGTGTTCTCAGGACATGGCCGCCTTCCAGGTAGAACGTATCCCACATCGTTCGGGCGGGATGATGCGGCGGCAGGTTGAGTGCCTCGAAGTTGTGATAGTCGTCCTCGATTTCCGGTCCGGTCACCACTTCGTAGCCGGCCCCCAGGAAAATGTCCTCGATTCGCCGCATCGTCTGCGTGATGGGATGGAGGCTCCCGGAGCTCTGGCGACGCCCGGGCAGCGTCACGTCCACGACTTCCTCGTCGAGCGTTCTGGCCAGTTGCTCCGCCGTCAACGCGCTTCGGCGCGCTTCGATCGCCTGAACCACCGCCTCTTTCGCCGCGTTGATCCGCGCGCCGGCGGCCGGCCGCTCGGACGGTTCCAGGGACCGCAAGGACCTGGCCAGCAGCGTCAGCCTCCCTTTTGTTCCCAGGTATTCGACCCTGACCTCTTCCAGCGTCCCGGGACTGTCCGCCGCCTGGACCGCGCTTAGGGCTTCTGCCCCGATGTCACCCACATCCATGGTCGTTCGTTCCGTCGGGTCGCGCCGGCGCGGCCCCGCGCGGTCCGTTCCGTCAGGCCGCCAACGCCTCTTTCGCTCTCTCGGCCAATGCGCCGAACGCCTCTTTCTCGTTCAGCGCGAGATCGGCGAGCACCTTGCGGTCCAACTCGATCTCCGCCTTTTTCAGTCCCGACATGAAACGGCCGTAAGTGAGACCGTGCTCGCGGGCCTGCGCATTGATTCGCACGATCCACAGCGACCGAAACTGGCGCTTCTTTTGCCGTCGATCCCGATAGGCGTACTGCCCGGCCTTGATGACGGCCTGTTTCGCAACCCGAAAGCTGCGGCTACGCTGGCCGTAGTAGCCCTTCGCCTGCTTCAGCACCTTCTTGCGGCGCGCGCGGGCGACTACTCCTCGCTTGACTCTCGGCATTTTTTCTCCCGTTGCGCGTGATTGCTACGCGCGCCTTCAGTTTCCTTTCGGTGCGCGGTCCAACGCGTGTCTTTCTGCGCGTCCGTGCTACCGCGCCTTCTTCGGCAACATGCGGTCCACGGCCGGCTTGTTGCCCTCGGACACCTGCTTGAACGCCCGCAAGCGGCGTTTCCGCTTCTGCGACTTCTTCGTCAGGATGTGATTCTTGTTGGCCGGCTTGTATTTGAAGCCGGATCCCGAGCGCCGAAATCGCTTGGCGGCGCCCCGGTGGGTCTTGAGTTTCGACATTTGCAAACCATCCCGGGCACTGGCGGATACTTCGCCAAGCCCTGCTTTACTGGTGAAAAGCGTCCCGCGACATCGGCACTCCCCAAACGCAGGAGTTTCCAAGGCTCAAGGACACTGGAGTCCGGGGACTTCCCGTATTGCTTCCCGGTGCTTTTTCCTGACGCTTCCCGGCGGTTCCTGCCGCGTTGCTCTTGCCGGCCGCCAGGAGCGAGGTCACCGGCGCACGCTGCGCGGGTGCGTCAGCGCTTCTTGTTGCGTTTTCGCGCCGACAAAACCATCGTCATCTGCCGGCCTTCGAACTTCGGCGCCGTCTCAACGGACCCGTGCTCCTCGAGATCGGTCTCGATTCGCTTCAACAGTTCCAAGCCGATCTCGGGATGCGCCATCTCGCGTCCCCGAAAGCGCAAGCTCACCTTGGCCTTGTCGCCGTCGTCCAGAAACCGCACCAGGTTACGCAGCTTCACCTGGTAGTCTCCTTCCTCGGTGCCAGGCCGGAATTTCATCTCCTTGACCTGGATCTGCTTCTGCTTCTTACGCTGCGCGGTCTTGGCTTTCTTCAGATCGAAGAGGTGTTTGCCGTAGTCCATGATCTTGACTACGGGGGGACTGGCATCCGGCACGATGAGCACCAGGTCCAATCCCTCTCTTCTCGCTTCACTCAAGGCATCTTCCCGAGGAACGATGCCGACCTGTCCACCGGCGGGACCGATAAGGCGTACTCGCGGAGCGCTAATGTCATCGTTCAACAATAGACGCTCTTTCTGCACCCTCGCTGCTGTTCTCTTAATAGGCACTTTCTCCGTTGTTGCCGTTGCCGCGCGCGGTCGAAACCGGCGGCGCGGCGAATGCGGATTCTAATGCCTTGCCGCGCCCAAGACCAACCATAGCGCAGATCGCGGCGCGTCGGCACGTGTCGGGACAATCTCCCACAGCACGCAACGGCATGCTCTCAAGGCCGTTGGCGGGCCTGTTGATCGCCGCTTCGCCGCAATGATACGGTACGGCGTCGACGGCAGGCGCGTAGCTCAGTTGGTTTAGAGCACCACCTTGACATGGTGGGGGTCGTTGGTTCGAATCCAATCGCGCCTACCAAGTTTCACCACCCGCGGAAGATACCCGGAACGCTCCGGGTTCATGGAGCGCGGCGTCAGACCTGGGCCAACTCGATACTCACGCCGTCCGGCGCGGCGAGGTAGCAAAACAGGCTCGACTCGGTTCAGGGCCATCGGATCAATCCCTCCTGCATACAGGTCGCGGCCAGGGTCCCGTCGGCGTCGAAAATTCGGCCCGTCGCGAGGCCTCTTCCGGATCCAGTCGCTTCCACTGTCTGGTCGAATAGCAGCCACTCGTCCGCCCGGACCGGATTGTGAAACCACATCGCGTGATCGAGGCTGGCGCCGGTCAACGCAGGATCCTGCCAGCGACGCCCGTGCGGCAGTACGACGTGATCGATCAGCGTGCTGTCCGACAGGTAGGCGAGACCCGCCTGGTGCGGGCCGTGACTCGCGGGCAGTCGCTCCGATATTCGCATCCACATGCGCTGGTCCTCCAGGACCGGCTCGCCGGGAGGAGCCACCGGAGGATTGATGCAACGCGTGTCCATCGGCCTCGCCTCGATGTCCCAATCCTGCTGCGCTCCCGTGCTGCGGCTGAACGCCGTGTACGTCATGGCAACCTTCTCGGGCGGCGGCACCTCCGGCTTTCGATGACCCGAAAACCGTTCTCCGGGTTCGACTATGTGAAAGGAGACCACCATTCGGAACAGCTCCCTGTCTCGCTGGCGGGCGCTTACGCAGCGGAAACTGAAAGAACGGCCATCGCGCACCCTTTCGACCTGCACGTCCACGGTCGCCGCAACATCACCGGGCGAGAGAAAGTATGCATGCAGCGAGTGCGCCAGGCGGTCGTCCGTGACGGTCCGCTCGGCCGCCGCGAGCGCCTGCGCCAGCAGTTGGCCGCCATACATGCGTCCTTCGCTCTCCGGCGCTTCCGGCGCCGTGAATCGATCCGGCGCCGTTTCCGACAGGGCCATCATCCGCATAAAGGCGCCAGCGCGCGGGGCGGCCATCAGGAATGGCCGAACGTGAGCAGATTGTCCAGCGGCTGGTAAAGCTCTTCCAGGTAGGCGATGTCGCTCGCATCCAGCGCTATGTCCGCCGCGGCGACGAGTTGCTCAAGCTGGGAGATCCTCGACACGCCGACCACCGGCGCCTTCACCTCCGGTTTGCTCAACAACCAGGCCAGTGCTATTTGCGCCGGTGAATGCCCGAGCTTTTCGGCGACCTCCACGACGCGCTCCGCGATCGCGAAGTCCGCAGCACCCCGGTAGAGGCCCTCCGTGCGTAAGCGATCCTGGCCGGAGGAGCGGTTCGTCGTTCCGCCGGCGAATCCGCCCTTGTATGACCCCGCAAGAATGCCCCTCGCAAGCGGCGACCAGGGCATGAGGGCGACGCCGGTCATCGCGCAGTAGGGATTCATTTCCCGTTCTTCCTCGCGGTAGATCAGGTTGTAGTGGTTCTGCATGGAGATGAACCTTGTCCATCCATTCGCCTGGGCGGTCATCTGCAACTCCACGAACTGCCAGGCGAACATCGAAGACGCGCCGAGATAGAGCGCTTTGCCCGCCTTGACCACGTCGTGCAACGCTTCCATGGTCTCTTCCACCGGGGTCCGGGCGTGGCCGGGAATACCGTGGGGATGCCGGTGGATGACCAGGTGATCGACGTAGTCGAGGCCCAGGCGCTCAAGGCTCGCATCGACGCCTTCCATGATGTGCTTGCGCGAGAGCCCGCCCTGGTTCGCGCCGCGCCCCATGGGCATCGATACCTTGGTGGCGAGCACGTACTCGTCCCGGCGCGCGAGTTCCCGCAAGAGCTCGCCGACCACCCGTTCACAAGCGCCGCGACCGTATACGTCCGCGCAGTCGAAGTAGAACAAGCCGTTGTCCAGCGCGGCCTTGAAGATCGGCCGGGCTTCATCGAGCCCCAGCGTCCAGTCCCCCTGGTGGCCGCGTCCCGGCTCGCCGAAGTTCATCGTGCCGAGGCAGAGCGGCGAGGCGCGCAGTCCGGTATTCGGTCCGAGTTGGATGGGTTTCAGCATGAATGGCTCCGCAGACTACTCCGCATTCGTAGTGTAACCGCGCGCGGCGGAGCCGAACCCGCGCGCAGGCGCATTTGCGCGATTTCCGACGCGAAGCGAATGGCAATCCGACACGTCTGGAAAAAACCAACGCGACCCCCAAACGGCCAGGACGTACGTTCCCCTATCGGCCACGACCCGCGTATGTACCGGTCAGCCTTGCGGTGCGTTCTGGCCTACGGCCATTCGCCCTTCGGCATTCGCGACTTCCTGTCCGGGCGCACCAGCGGCAAACAACGAAAGCGCCAGTGCGAAGAGCAACTTCATGCCGATCCTCCAAGTTAGCAAAGGTGCCCGAAGCATAACTGTTTCGGAGAAAGGGGAATCCACCTCCTACCGATGGAGGGTTCGATCAGGTTACATCAGATTCAATCGACCCTGACATTTGCGTCGCCGCAGATTCCGTCATGCATGATCGGGGTCCAACGTACCGGCGCTCCGGCCACGGCGCACAGCGGCTCGTAGCCCGCCGGCCGGACCGTTCAACTCAGTCCAGTGCCCGTCTCCTTGGTTCGGGTACCCAGCGGATCATGATGGCGAGCGCCGCAATCTGTACCGCGATGGTGACCAGGAACAGGGCTATGTAGGACATCGCCGAAACGATCAGACCGCCGAAAATCGGGCCCGCCGCGGCGAAGAAATTGACTGCCGTGCCCGATGTCGCGAGACGCAGCGCAACGTCGCGCGAACGGCCGAACTCCAGCACCATGTTCTGGCCGGACTGGTGGAAACCGCCGGACGCGATGCCGACAACGGCGAAGAACACGATCAGGTCGAACAGCGACTGCAGGAACATCAGGTACACATGCGACGCGATCCAGACCCCGAGGGTCACTATGAGCACCACCCGATTGCCCATCCGGTCCGCCATCGCCCCCCAGGCCAGGCTCGTCGTGTTCGAGGCAAGCATCCAAACCATCGTGACGAGTCCCAGCGCCGCCCCCGTGACCTCCATCCGGGAATCGGCGAACAGTATGTAAAAGGGCGTCGCCATGTTGCCGAAGGAACCGAGCGCGCGGACGCTGAAGAACCGCGCGAACGCCGGGTCGGTGCGCATCAGCCGGGCGATGCGGACCAGGACCCTGCGCGGGGACTCCCGCGGGCGCACGTACGTCGCTTCCGGCTCCCTCGTGATCAGCATCGCCGCCAACCCCATGACGGCGACGAAGAACGCCAGCAGGAATACTGTCCCATAGCCGTTGCCGAGAACATTCTGCTCGATGAAGTAGCTGCCGCAGACCCAGGACACTGCCGCCGCCACGAAACCAGCGAGGAAGTGCCGGGCGCCCGAAACGATGCCGCGTCGATTCACCGGAATCACCTTGCCCCGTAGCGCGTGCGTGGCGACCTGCGAAATGCCCTGGAAGAAGCCCATCAGCGTCATGAGCACCATGAAGGCGTGCACGGTCGCTTCGGCGCCGAGAAAGAACGCCGCCAGGGCCATGCCGAGAATTTGGACCCGCATCAGACCGTTGGTAATGAGCGTCATTTTCAGAACCCGCGGGCGGTGTCCGATGAGAGAAGCGCCGATGAACGGCGATACGACGGTGCCGAAACCCTGCAGGGAGCGGGCCGCTCCGACCACCAGTTCGGAACCCGAAAGGCCAAAGAGAAAAGCCGGCAGAAACGTCGGCGCCGCCACCAGGCGGAAACCGGTCTGCCCGAACATCCCGTTCAGGAGCTGCGCGATGGTGTTTCGTTTCAGATGCCGCCGGACGAAGGCGGCTTCGTCATGCGCCGCGGTCCGGGACGACGTGCCTCGTCCGGAAGGCCGCGCCAGCATTTAGTGATGGGCAACCGCGAGCGCGGCGAACCTGTTCAGGCGTGGAGACAGCAAAAAAGTTGCGCGACGCGCGGGATGCGAAGTCAGGGAACGGGCGACAGAGCCTCCCGTCAGTGGGTTCGTTCGAAGCGTCGCGCCTCGCGCTGCAGCTTCTTGAGATGGCGCTTGACCGCCGCAGCGGCCTTGCGCTTGCGAACTGCCGTCGGCTTTTCGTAGAACACGCGGCGACGCACCTCTGACATGATGCCCGCCTTCTCGCAGGAACGCTTGAATCGCCGCAGGGCGACATCAAACGGCTCGTTCTCTCTTACCTTGACGCTCGGCACTTCACACTTTCATTCGCAAAAGCCCACGCATCGTACCCGGCGGGACGTACGCACGCAACCAAGTATCGTCCCGATCACAATATGCGATGATTTTTTCGGACGGATTCGCAACGACCGAATCAGGGAACAATCATGGCGTGAAAGATCCCTAACGCTCCCCAAGCGGCCTAGTCAACGAAGCACAAGCACCTCATTCCGCAAAATCCCCCATCCCCTGCCCGCGTACCTGTGGACAGTCTCCCGGTCGGCCTGATTCAAGGCGTAGCGGCCAGCCTGGTCACCGATCGCGCGGTCGATCTCGAACACCAGGTCCTCGACGCGCTCGTGTTCCTCCGGTGACAGCCGGAACCGGTTGGCGATCCTCATCATCTGGACGCCCGCCACCCGCATGGAGTCGTTGCGGGGCAGGTCCGCTCTCGGTAACGCGCCTGTTCCGTATTGCCTCGCGAAGGCGCCAATCGTGTCTCCCCCGAACAGAAAAGCCCTCACGCGTTCCGGGCCGAACAGGCCCTCGGCTTCGAAGTAGAAACCCAGGTAGTCCAGGTGGCGGCGGAACCACAGATCATCCATGGCCTCGCCGAAGTCGATGTCGCGGCCGTACACGTTCGGCGAGTCGTCTGTGACCGGATTGCGCAGATACTGCGCGTACAGCGCCGCGGCGAAGGATTCCGGATCGCGAAACCAGACGCACAGTTCGAAGTCGAACTGATCCGCCAGGCCGCGCAACATGCGCTTCGCCGCGAGCGAATAGTCCCACCAGTGATTGAAAATGCCCTCCGTGCTCAGGATGACGGTATGCGTGCTGGAAGGCATGCCTTCGAGCGCGGATTCGATGCATCCCGAAAATCGCGCCTGGTCGGCGGCGATGAGCGCATCGACCAGCCCCTGGTGCTTCGGCTCGCGCCGGTTCGACGGCGGCGGGTACCAGAAACCCCTCTGGGCCAAGACTTCCCTGTTGGCATCCAGGCACCACTGGAGCGCAGAAGTGCCCGTCTTCGGTGTGCCCCCGTGCAGAATCAGTCGCAGGCGCCCATCCTCATCGCGTGCGCCGCGAACAGATGTCGGCGAGGCGGCCGCATCGGCAGTCGCCTGCGTTGCCAGATTCCGCTTGTAACGGGCGAAAAACATCGAACTCCGCGATTCGCCGATCACCTCGTTGGCGCGCCTCACCGCGGCTTCGCACGCGGCGTTCCCGGAATCTGCGGGCGCGATCAGGCCGAAGTCATCCAGACACTGGTGGTAGTGGAGAACGCGTATGTCCTCCTCCGGTAGAAAGGACAGCGGCACCGGCCGTTCCTCGTGGCAGGGATAGTTCCAGTTCGCCGGGAGATGGCCGTAGTCGAATCCTTCCGATGCCAGTGCCAACGCGAAGGAAACCTGGTCGATATGGTCCCGCTCGGACGATTCCGGGAACAGTTCCTCGTGCAGGAACAGGAACTCCGCCCATCGCCGCCACGCGGCGCGCAGCTTCCCGACGGCCTGCATTGGAATGTAAAGCAGGCCGCCATTGAAATTCGCATCGATGGTGTCCCCCGCATCCCAATCGGATCGCACGATGCCCGGAAGGGCCACGCCGGCGGCGGAAAACAGGTGCCTGAGGGTGGACAGGCGGGGATTGCGATAGTCGACGATCTTGCCCCAGATGCGGTCCCGATCCGGCACCTCGAGCGGCGAAAGCACCACCGTGTCGGAATCGAACAGGAAAACGCCTCCATGGCCGGCGGACTCACGGCTCGCAAAGTAGTCGAGCTGTACGATCTTGTTGCAGTACTTCCCGTCCAGGTAAGGCTTGATGGCCACCACCCTGTAGCCGCTCGCGACGAGCCGGGCGCTGACTGTTTCGTCGACGCGTTCGGTGCACTGCACAACGAGCGCCTCGCGCGGCGCCGCGCCGAGCGTCTCCAGCGTAAGGAGCAGATTCTCGACCTGGTACGGATGCGCCGGCACGTCGTCCAGCACCATCGAGTAGCAGTAAGGATGCGCGGACATCGTCGGATCAGAGGCCTTCTCTTGCGAGGGGTCGCCCCGCTCCCCGGCTGAGGGCTGTTTTCTTGCGAGGGGTGCCCCCTCGCGCTCCCCGGCTGAGGGCTCCTCAGCGAACAAAGTAGCGTAGCAACGGCGGATTGGCGCGGCAACAGCCCGTGTTTCGGCCCCGTGTTTCGGACTGGCGCGCCGACCCCGATACCACATGAACTACACCCCCACCTACGCCTCCTGGATCAACCAGGTCGAGCGCTGGTTCGGGCTCATCACCCAAAACAGGCCATCCGCCGCGGTTCGTTCTCCAACGTCAAGGAACTGGTCCACAAGATCAACGCCTTCGTGGAGCACTACAATGAACAAACCACCCCCTGGTCGCTAGACCGCCCGGAAGCGTTCGTTCCATGGGAGAGTACAATCCTGTCATCGAAATGAGGCATGCGTCGCGGTTCGCTCGCGACCGGCTGCGTCAGCGTACTTCCTTGGTTCCAGGCTGGTCAGGTGCTCGTACTCGGCATTGAGACATCTTGCGACGAAACCGGGATCGCCCTGTACGACTCCCGCGATGGTCTGATCGCCAACGCGCTCTACAGCCAGGCGTCGACTCACGCGGAGTACGGCGGGGTCGTGCCCGAGATCGCATCGAGAGACCACATCCGCAAGACCCTGCCCCTCATACGCCAGGCCCTGGCCGACGCCGGGAAGCAGGTTTCCGACCTGGATGGCGTCGCCTACACCGCCGGTCCCGGTTTGATCGGTGCCCTCATGGTCGGCGCGGGCTTAGGTCGGGCGCTGGCATGGTCGAGGGGCATCCCGGCCATCGGCGTGCATCACATGGAGGCCCACC
>CAZFGB010000003.1:0-8766 GCA_964518405.1 uncultured Pseudomonadales bacterium
CCTGGACCGGACCGGACTGATCCACATGAACGGGCGCGTGTACGACCCGCGCCTCGGGCGGTTCCTGAGCCCGGACCCGATCGTCGGGGACCCGACCTCGAGCCGGTCGTGGAACCTCTACAGCTACGTCGGCAACAACCCCCTGAGCTACGTCGACCCGACCGGGGAGACCGAGCTGGAGGTGATTGTCGTGACTGGGTGCCGGCGGTGCTGGGATGAATGGTGGTGGGTGGACAACTACTTCTGGTGGGGTTCATCGTCCTTGACCAACTCCCCCATCGACCCATGGGACTTCGGGCCGGGCTATGGTTTCGCCGAGAACATGCGCGCCGAGGTGAACGATGTCCTCAAGACACTGGACGATAGCGTGGCGGACCAGCCGATAAACCGCGACTACGACGCGCTTTTGGCTTCGATAAGGGTTTATTCCGATGATACCGGCGGGGTGTTGAACGAGGTGTTGGCAAAGTTGGGGCTGGAGTACAATCCACAGCGTGGATTCGCGGCGGCGTTGTACAAGATAAACGGCCACTACTACTTGGTGTTTCGAGGCACTCAGGGAGGGAGTTTTCGCAATTGGTGGGCGAACCTCCGCCAGGCGTTGGGCTTTCGCTCGTCGCAGCATGAGCAGGCCATCGAACTGGCCAAGGCAGCAAAAGTGGTTCTGGGCGACAACGTGACCCTTGCCGGCCATTCGCTGGGCGGGGGGCTGGCGTCGGCAGGGGCGTTTGCCACCGGCTTACGGGCCATCACGTTCAACGCAGCGGGCCTGCACTCGCGGTACCGCACAGGCGAACCCGGAGAGATCCGCGCGCACTACATCCGTGGCGACGCGCTGAGCGTGGTGCAGGATCTCGTACCGTTCCTGCCGGAGGCTGCGGGGACGCGCATCGAGCACCTCTACCAGTACAATGGGCCGTTCTGGGAGCGGCACTCCTACAAAGCCTTCCCGTTGTACCGGTAGGCGCCATGCGACGGGAGATATCCATGCGGCGTACAATGGCGCGGTTGGCCGTGGCTGGCATGCTGGGAGTCGGGATGAACGCGGGCTGCGCGGTCCACCCGGAGGGCGCGGACCACTACTTCACGACGCCGGAGACGGTAGCGGCGGCGAGGGCGATCCGCCGGGGCGATGCGAAGAGCCTGCAAAGAATGATCGCCGGGGGCCTAGACGTGAATGCGCGGGGACGCGAGGGGATGGACCTGCTGAAGTGGTCCATGGGCCGGTTCTGCCTGGAGTGCTTCGAGACGCTGCTCGAGCACGGGGCGGACATCGAACGCCCTCCAGCCGGAGAATATAGGGGAAAGATCGAGCAGCTGTTTCTGATGCCGGTTATGCACTTGGCGGCACACTTAAACGACCCGGCGTACCTGGCGTCGCTGTTGCGACACGGGGGCAATCCGAACGCTCTCAACGTGTACGGCGCCAGGACGATCATCCACGAGGCGATAATGCTTCATCGGATGGACAACGTCCGGCTGCTGGTCGAGGCGGGCGCCGACATCGACGCGCCGGAGGGCGGCTCCATCACGCCGCTGCATAGGGCGGTGTATCTCAACAAGTACGACATCGCGTACTACCTGCTGGAACAGGGTGCCGACTCGACGCTGGAGAACAAAATGGGCCACTTGCCCGCCGATACGATCAAAGTGTTCAAGAACCGCGGTGTCGGCAGCGAGATGCACGGCTGGTACGTCAAAGTTGTGGAGCGGCTGGGACTGGACCCCGACGATGTGACGCTGCAATGAGGCTTGGGAGTGAGCAGCAGGGTCGGATACGCGCGAAGGTCTGCCTCAAGCGACATCGCGACTAGACAGAGTTGGGCCCACCGTCTTGCGTCGCGAGGAGTAGGTGGACTCTTTTGGCAAAGTTGTCTCTCGATCAGGTCCGCATCGCGAGTCTGTCGCCGATACAAACGGTGATCGGCTGTACCTGCGGGTGACCGAGCTGGCCATGAACTGTCATCACTACTTGAATCCTGTCTTGATTCACAAGGCGGATTGGTTGCTGACGTAATCGGCTGAGCCATACCTGCTACCGTTCGGGCAATCTTCCGGCTCGTGCTGGCCGCTCCACTCCGTTCAGTCCCCGTCGACGGCGCAGCCGGTTACGGGCGAACGCGGGCGACGCCGAGAACAGAGTGCCGGCGAGCGTCAAGTTCGCCTACAAACGGCCACGGCGAGCTGATCGAGCGCACCGACGCGCGCGGCGCGACGTACTACGGCTACGACAAGCTGGGGCGGCGCGGGCGGCGGCTCGACCGCGCGGACCACCGCCGCGACGGTGACGGTGCACGGCGTCATGGCCGTCCCGCACCTCCGCGTGGCGCCGGCGTGGGCGGAAGTCTGGGATTCGAGCCTCGACCGCTACGTCCGGCGCCAGACCTACGACTACTACCTGCCGTTCAGCCACGCCGTCACCGTCATGATCGCGCTCGAGGACCGGTCGGTCGCCGACGAGCTGGCGGACATGGGCGTTCTCGCCAGCATCGGCGACGCGATTGCCGGATGGTGGCGAGGATTGGTCGAACGAAGACACGCGGAGATGAAGGCGGACTGCGAGCGCATCCACGGCGTCGGGGGATGTGAAGAGACGCTAGTCAAGGACCTCGCCCCGCTGTTCGGCGAGGCCACGGGACAGCTGGGTGCCGCCGGAATCGGCAAAGTCGTCGTCGGTGCTTCCTCCGGGGTGAAGATACAGGTGCCAGCCTCGGCACCGACAGCAGAGCGATTGATAGAATCAACAGCGCAACGGATTGCCGGTGGACATGCGTTTACGGAACATGCCTCGGAGTTGGGATTCAAGACGCCGGCCGAGATGGCGGCGCACATAAGGCGTGTGATGGCCAACCCGACTGCAACGAGGAATCTTCAGAGAGGAAGGACCGCGTATTGGGACGAACGGACGCAAACTGTGATGATCAGAGATCCGTCTCGTGCCGATCTTGGAACCGTGTTCAGGCCGGAAAAGGGACGGCAGTATTTCGATGAAAGACTTCGTTGACTGACGAGGAAGCCATGGAGATTGTCGACAAGACAAATGAAACCACGACGATTTCGGTCAGTGGGGCAGAACTAAGGGCCATAGGCGGGTCCCTGGGCGAGTCTGTCGAGCTGCTCGACGATTTTGAGCTCAAGAACAGACTGGGGATAACCGGCGACGAAGCGTATGGCTACATCAGGAAATTCAACGTCATATATCGAACCGAACGTGAAACTGAACGGCTTTCTGTGAACGCAGACGAATTAAGGATGATTCGATTCGGGTTGGAGACATGTCTGGAACTGGACTCCGACGCGGAATTCTCCGCTCGAATGGGATTAGAGAAGGCGGAGGTGAGGGCGATCATCGCCGAGTTCGATGCTCTTTTCGGCCCGGCGGCATCGTGATCATGGTCGGGCACCTGCGGGCCGATGACTCGGCGTCTGCGGCGAGGTTGCAATTGCAGGGTCACGGGCCATCACGTTCAACGCGGCCGGCCTGCACTCGCGCTACCGCACAGGCGAACTTGGAGAGATCCGCGCGCACTACACCCGGGGCGACGCGCTGAGCGTGGTGCAGGATTTCGTACCGTTCCTGCCGGAGGCTGCGGGTACGCGCATCGAGCACCCCTATCAGTACAATGGGCCGTTCTGGGATCGGCACTCATACAAGACCTTCCCGCTCTGGTAGACGGATGCAGCGAGTGACAGAAATGCGGCGTACAGTGGCGCGGTTGGCCGTGGCTGGCGCGCTGGGAGTCGGGATGAACGCGGGCTGCGCGGTCCACCCGGAGAATGCGGACCACTATTTCACGACGCCGGAGACGGTGGCGGCGGCCAGGGCGATCCGCCGAGGCGATTCGAGAAGCCTGGAAAAGATGATCGCCGGAGGCTTGGACGTGAATGCGGGGGGACGCGAGGGGATGGACCTGCTGAAGTGGTCCATGGGCCGGTTCTGCCTGGAATGCTTCGAGACGCTGCTCGAGCACGGAGCGGACATCGATCGCCTGCCAGCCGGGAAGTACGCGGGCAAGATCGAGCAGCTGTTCCTGATGCCAGTAATGGACTTGTCGGCACAAATGCTTCATCGGATCGAAAACGTCCGGCTGCTGGTAAAGGCGGGTGCCGACATCAACGCGCGGGCGCGGCTCTCCCAGGCGACGCCGTTACATACCGCCGTCGCCGTGGACCATTACGACATCGCCCACTACCTATTGGAGCAAGGAGCGGATTCAACCCTTGAGGACAGTGCGGGCCATACGATTGCTGACGACATCAAGATGTTCAAGGACCGCGGCGTTGGCGACAAGGAGATGCACGCTTGGTACGCGAAAGTAGTGGAGCGGCTGGGACTGGACATCGACGCCGTGACGATCCAATGACGTCTGAGGGACTCGCGTGATTCACTGATCGCTGGTCTGCCGCCCCTCGCGTTTTAAGGACGACGACGCTCGACCACCTGACTGACGCACAAGACGTGCAGAGTGACGAACTGGGAATGGAGATGATCCCGCCATCGCGGGCATCGTCAAGGTGAATCCGCTTTCGCGGTTGGGTTCCGCCCAACGCCACTACCGAATAGCTGGCTGGACACTCACGAAGCCGATTGCAGCGATGACATCGCGAGGGGGTTGAAGGCGGAGCGACTCCTACGCCTGGCGCAGCGACGGCTCGCTGCAGAGGCGCACCGCTCGTGCGGGGAGTTCGATCAGGCGCGAGCATTTCGAGTACGACTACCTGAACCGGCTGACGCGGGCGTCGGCGACACGTTCATGGACTGGAACGCGCGCGGGCTGGCCGAGAAGGTGACGGTGGGCGACAGCGGGACCGACGCGACGCCGGCGGCGCGGGACAGCTTCCGCTACGGCCCGGACGGGGCGCGCTACTTCAAGAAGAGCGGGTGGACTCGACGGCCCTCAGCCTCGTCACCGCAGAGTCCGCGCGGTCCACGCTACCTCGCCGAGGATGCTCGCGTCGCCGGGAAGGATGATCGGTGCCCACGCGGGATGGTCGCTCGCCAGCAGCCGCCTGCCCGTCTTGCCTTCGTCCGCGCGTTTGACGATCAGGCCGTCGCCGGTCAGGAACACGAATATCCGTCCCTTCCGCCATCGCCTTCTGGCGCCGTCGACGAGGATCGAGCAACCTTCCGGTAGCGTCGGCTCCATCGACTCACCCCTTACCTCGATCACGACGCATTGTGTCGGGTCGATCGCGTGGCGATCCAGCCACGCACGCTGAAACGCGAGATACCCCCTGACCGGAGCCTCGTCGAGATTGACTGCGCCGCCGCCTGCCGCCACGTCCGCTTCGCGGATCTCGACGTGACGCATGCCCGGCAGATCGACGACATTGTCCAGGATCTCGCGATGAGCCAGTGCGTCATTTCCAGAGTCCGGCTGCGGGAATCTCTGAGACTCCTCCAAGTGCGCGGCCAGCTCGGTTTGTCGCCTGGCCAGTTCATCGAGCAGCCGCGCCATCTCGCGCAGCTTCGTCGCGGGCTCGTGATTGCTCCGCTCCTCGATCTCCGCGATCGCCTCCGCCAGCGTCGCGCCTGCCGGTAGCCCCAACGCGTCGGCCACTTCGGTCGGCGCGGGCGATCTTGGCCGGGAATCGGGCGCGGAGAGATCCGGATGGATGTTCTGATGGCCTGCGATCCTGATCGACATCCCCAGCACCTCCAGCACCTTGGCGACCCGGTCATAGGACGGCATTCTTCCGCGCCTGATATCCCTGATCAGATCTTCCCGTTCGCAGGCGAGCAAGGATGCCTTCCGGGCTGAGATCCCGGCTTCTCTCAGCCCTCTTTCGATGACCTGTTGGATGTCTTCGATGGTCCTCATGTAAGGGATATTGCCCTTATTTTGCTCTAATTTCCATAGTTTTGTTGCCTTTGTGGGTAATAAACCGTACTATTCGAGTCGTGAGTAAGCAGAGGAGGACGGGTGGGGGACGGGTGGATGGGCGTACTCATCCCGAACGACTCGATCGGGCGCCCGCCGACGGACAGAAACGCGGTGTAAAAATGTGGGGATTCACGACAAACAGACGAAATTCGCGCCCAGCGTGCGGGTCGACCATGTATGCATCGGGGAAACTGCGGCGTCCTCGTCCAGGAATATCCCTACGCGCCTTGAAGGGGTTTTCGCTGGCTTGGATATGCCCCGGCGGTGAAACTGGAGACATGGCGCGCACTCCGATCATCCCTGAGACACCCCTATCCGCCGAGGTGCGTCCCGGGCGGCGTGGCCGGCGCACCCCGGAGGGTCGCGGTAAGCAGAGATTTGAAGCCATCTGCGGCGCGCGGGCACGACTGGCCCGACTGGCGCTGGTACTCTGCTGTGCCGGTTGCGCGGTTCCGTCGATCACTGTGGAGTCGGCGGGGCTGACGGCGCGCCCGAATCCTTCGCCGGACGGGTCCTATGCCGTGCAATGGACGCCGATCGCCGGCGCCTCGGCGTACCGCCTGCTTGAGGACGACGCGCTCAGCTATGAAGGCCCGTCGCTCTCCCGCACCTATGTAGGGAAGGCCGTCGGATCCTATACCTACTCGCTGACCTATTGCGTCGCGGCGCTTGGCGTGGAGATCTGTGATCTGCGCCCGGGCCTCCGCGACCTCACCGTCACGGTGTCCGAATGAAAGTGCACCCCAAAGACACTGACGCTGGTGTGATTACCGGGTCGAGCCACGCTGATCTTGAACCTGACGACACCGCAGGCGAGCACGATGATCTCGCGTTGCGCCGTATTGAGGTTCGCCGCATCGCGCGGTATGAGCGCCAACCGAGAAGCGCGGAGAATCCGGCCTACGGGCGCCTCAAGGCGGCGATCCGCCGCGACGGACTGATGCAGCCGCTCGCAGTCACGCGGCGGCAGGGTGCCGCCGGCTACGTGTTGTGGGGCGGCGGCAGCACGCGGCTCCGTATCCTCAAGGAACTGGCGGCGGAGACGGGCGAGGCCCGCTTTGCGGTAGCGCAATGCCTGTTGCGGCCTTGGCGGGGCGAGGCCGAATTGCTGCTCTCGCACGTGAAGGAGAACGAGCTGCGCGGCGCGGTCCCGTTCGTCGATCTGGCTGTGGCCGTGGTCAGCCTCAGGGCCATGCTGGAGCGCGAGGCCGGGGCGGCGTTCGATGAGCGGCAGCTTGTCCGTCGGCTCGGAGCCCTGGGTTTCGAGATCGACCGCGGGACGATTGCGCTGGCGACCTACGTCGTCGAGCGCCTGTCGCCAGCGCTGCCGCTCGCGGCACACGGCCTCAGCCGCTCCGACATCAAAAGTACGCGTTCCCTCGACCGTGAGGCGCAGGCGCTGTGGCGGGACTGGTCGATCGACGCGGTCGAGGAGTACGACAGCGTCTTCAACACGCTATGCGCGCGCTACGATGGACCGGGCTGGGCGCTCTCGGACGTACGCCGCGCGTTGGTGGAGGAGATGGCCGTGCGGGGCGATCGGTCAGCGCAGGCCGTTGCTCTCGAGCTCCAGGTGCGCCTGTCGCGGCTCGGGACAGCGGCGACAACCGGTAGCCGGTGAGCGAACTGGCGGTGGCCAACACGCAAGGTCCAACCAGGGAGGGCGAGTTGATGGCGGCGGTCCTGCTATACGCTGCCCGATGTCTCCGCGAGGGGGATCTGCTCGCGCTTCGAGGCATGGGATTCGGGCCATTGGAGCTGGAAGCGTTGGGGACTCTGAACCTTGGCGATGTGCAGCGCGCTGGAGCGTTGTCGGCGCACTGCCTGAATATCCGGCTCGACGGCGCGCTGTTCCGGCGCGTAATGGAGGTCGTGGCCGACATGCGAAAAACGGAGGAGCTTCAGCGCTCGTTGATTCGAGCCGATGCGCCCTGCGACATGATGCGCGCGCTGTTCGGGATGGCGAACCGGGAATACACTCAACTCAGGCATGTGCTCGATGTCGAGAGCGGTGTCGGGCGGCCCGCCGACCTTGACGACGACATGCAGAATCGATTGTGGTCGGTGTTGCGAGGGCGCTTGCGGGCGGATCGCGAGCGGCCACTCGATCCGCAGGAGTTCCTCGCCGTTCGCGACGAGTGCGGTGTCTCGTTGCGCGCCCTCTGGATCCACGCGCGCCGGTGGGCGGCGCGGCTCGGGCCCAGGTCCTAGCGGTTACCTGTCGGCCTTGGTCAGGCTACCCCCGGGCGATTGGTCGAGTCGATGGTGGAAGGTCAACGCAAAGCACCCGTGGCTGGCCCAGACCGGGATTCCTCTGGATTCGGGTGTGCTAGGATGTGTACATGTCCACACGTCGGAGTCGGCCGTGTCTGCAACGATGACTATTCGCTTGGCGCCTGATCTCAAGGATCGCCTTGAGCGACTTGCCGAAGCAACCCGACGTTCAAAGTCATTCCTCGCTGCGGAGGCCATCCGGGACTTCGTCGACTTGAACGAGTGGCAGGTGGGTGAAATCCAGAAGGCCGTTGCGGAGGCGGACCGGGAGGACTTCGCCAGCGTCGAACGGGTCGACGAGGTGTTCGGGAAGTGGGGAGTCCGTGCAGGTTAGATGGTTGGTGAAGGCGCTCGAGAATCTGGACCATGAAGCGGAATTCATCTCGCGCGATGATCCTGCCGCTGCGCGAGCGGTCGTCCGTCGCATCCACGATGCTGTCGACAACCTGAAGGCCAATCCCGCTCTGGGCCGTCCCGGGCGCATTCAGGGGACTCGGGAACTCGTGGTGCCCGGTACGCCTTACATCGTTCCCTACCGTGTCAGACCTCGCTTGAATCGGGTCGAGGTGCTGCGAGTGTTCCATGCATCGCGTCGGTTGCCGGAGAG
>CAZFGB010000004.1:0-13072 GCA_964518405.1 uncultured Pseudomonadales bacterium
CCGCACGGGCGGTCGCAATTCCGCACGCGTACTTACGTGCAAATGCGTAGCGGGCGGATGCATTGCGAAGCTGGCCGGTCGTCGTCCGTTCGCTTGCGATTACCGGACGCTGCCCGGAGCGGTCGCGTTGGGCCCATGAACGCATAGTCGGCACGTGTCCGCGCCGCCCGGTCCGGCGGCCCGCAACTCCGAACAGCGCGGCGGGGCTACTCGGTGTCGCCACCCAGCGGGTCCACCCCCGCGACGAGCGCCATCCGCACCAGATGAGACAGACTTTCGGCCGCCATCTTCCGCATCACATTGCGCCGATAGACCTCCACCGTCCGGTAGCTGATCCCCAACTCACGGGCGGCGACCTTGTTCGGCCGCCCCATGACCAACTGCTCGAACACCTGCCGCTCGCGGGTGCTCAGCGTTTCGATCAGGGCCTCGATGTCGGCCTTCTCACCGCGGTCGCGCGGCGCACTCCGGGCGATCGCAGCCGCCCGCGCGACCGCGGTGAGAAGGCGGGCGCGTTTGATCGGTTTCTCGATGAAGTCGACTGCACCGGCCTGCATCGCTCGCACCGCCATCGAGACGTCGCCATGTCCGGTGACGATGACCACCGGCAAGTTCACGCCGTGCTCGTTCAGGCGCCGCTGCACCTCGAGTCCGTCCACGCCCGGCATCTTGACATCCAGCACGACGCAGGCCCCGGCCTCCGGATGTGGGAAGTCCAGGAACGCCGTCCCGGTCTCGAACGCTACGGTTCGATACTTCGCGGTCTCCAGAAGTGCCGCGAGCGACGCGCGCACCGCGTCGTCGTCTTCGACGATGAAGACCAATTCACCGGACACCGCAGTCACCCTTGCCCGTCGTCGTCGACGGGGAGCGTGAAACGGAAGGTGGTGCCGCCGGCCGTTCCGGGATCGGCGGAGATCGTACCGCCGTGAGCCTCGACGATGGTGCGGCAGATGTTCAAGCCGATGCCGATCCCATCGGACTTGGTCGAGACGAACGGCTCGAACAGGCGCTCCCGGACGACTGGGGCCAAGCCGGGCCCGGTGTCGTGGACGGAGATTTCGATCAAGTCCCCGCGGCGGGCCGTCGCCACGGTGATGGCGCGGACCTCCTGACCTGCCAGCGCGTCGATGCTGTTCCGGACCAGGTTGAGGACGACCTGCTGGATCTGGACGCTGTGGATTCGGACGGGCGGAAGGTCCGCGGCAAGGTCTAGGGTTACGTCGATCCCCTCCACCGATGCCCCGAGGGCGGCCAGCGCGCAGGTCTCTTCGACGATGGCGTTGACATCCTCAGTCGAGCGCTGATGCGTACCCTTGCGCGTGAATTCGCGCAGCCGCCGGATGACATCGCCGGCCCGGTGCGTCTGCGCAACCGCCTGGTCGATGTACTGCCGAGCCTGATCCGAAACCTTGCCCCTGTCTTCATCGATCAGTGCAGTGCTCGCTTCGATGAAGCTGGCGATGGCGGAGAGCGGCTGGTTCAGTTCGTGTGCCAGGACCGACCCCATCGCCCCCAAGGCGCTCGCGCGCGAAACCCGCATCAGCTCGGTTTGGAGTTCCTCTATCCGTTCGCGGGCGAGCTGCGCCTCAGTCAGATCGTGAATGGTTCCGACGAACAGCGGCGCGTCGCCCGTACCTCGAAGCTCGCCGACCGAAAGACGCAACGGAAACGTCGAGCCGTCCTGGCGCCGGCCGATCACCTCCCGGCCGATTCCGATGATTTTCGCCGTGCCGGTCCTGAGATAGGCCTCGATGTAGGTGTCGTGGCGCTCCCGGTCCGGCGATGGCATCAACATACTGACGTTGCGGCCGAGGACATCGCTGGCACAATAGCCGAAGAGCCGTTCGCAGGCCGTGTTGTAGAGCAGCACCGTCCCGGACGCATCGATCACGATGATTCCGTCGACCGCGGTGTCGATCGCGTGCCGTAGCTGGTCCTCGCCAAGGATACGCGCTGGGGACGGCGAGGTCAGGACGGATGGCGTCGAGTCTTTGCTCATCACTGCGTATCGCGTTCTTCGTGGGTCGGCCCGTACCGTGGAAGCGGGTCCGGGTGAAAGTACAGGCACTCCGCCGGGACGTCGGGCAGGCTTACTTCCCCCGACATGGAAGGTGGCTGACGCCAAACTTAGGGCAACGATCCGATCGCGGTCGATTCCCGGTTCGGTCGACCGCGCGTGCCCCGTGGCGATGGGCATGCCTCAAGGGGAGGCAGATGGTGGGCAGGCTTGGGCTGGTCGATCACGGCGCAGTCTGCGGTGACGGCCAGACCGGCCTGTCGCATTCCTGCGGGCCTGGCAGTGCCCGGCCTGCCGGCTTCGATCGATTGCGAAGCGTAGGCCGAGGCAAGTCCCGGCCTGGCGGATCAGGTATGCGACCGCGTCCCTTCGGCGGTTGGCCGTGATCGTCGGCGACCAACGCGAGGTCATGGACTTCCTGTCCACCTCCGAGGCACACGGCAGTGCTGAGCCGGTGCATCGGATCGAGACCCACGGAGCCGTGGTGTTCCTTTCGGGAGCGAGCGCGATCAAGCTCAAGCGGGCCGTCCGCTTCGAATACATGGATTACTCAACGGTGGGCCGACGCCGCACGGCCTGCGAAGCGGAGGTTCGCATAAACCGCCGGACCGCCCCTTCCATCTATCGGCGGGCGAGAGCGATCGTGCGCCGAGCCGACGGCCGAATCGCCTGGGATGGACCGGGCGAGGTTCTGGACTGGGCGGTCTGCATGGCGAGGTTTGACGAAACGAGGGTCTTCGACGAACTGGCGCGGCGCCACGAACTCTCGGCTGCCCTGGTCGACCGGCTGGCCGACGTGGTGGCGGCGTTTCACGAACGTGCCGAGCCCGCGTCGGCGTTCGGAGGCCGTGAGGGGATCGCGGAAGTGGTGGCCGAGAACGCCGCCGAGGTGTCGCGCTACCCCGACCTGTTCGACGCGGTGAAGGCGGCGGACCTTGCATCGGCGGCCGACGCGAGCCTGGCGGCGCAGGCCGCGCGTCTCGAGCGCCGGCGTCAGCAGGGCCTCGTCCGGCACTGCCACGGCGACCTGCACCTGCGCAATATCTGTCTGCTCGACGGCCAGCCGACATTGTTCGATGCGATCGAGTTCAGCGAGCGCTTCGCCTGTATCGACGTCTTCTACGACCTGGCGTTCCTGCTCATGGATCTCTGGCACCGCGGGTTGAAGGGCGAGGCCAATCGCGTGCTCAACCGATACTTGTGGTCGCGCGACGACCTGGACGGCCTCGCGGCGTTGCCCCTGTTCCTGTCGTGCCGCGCTGCGATTCGCGCCCATGTGGCGGCGGCCGCGCGCGCCAGCTCGACCCAGGCGCCCTCGGGCGGTGACCGGCAGGCCGATGAGGCGCGCGACTATCTCGATCTCGCCGTGGCCTGTCTTAGCGGACGCTCACCGACCCTGATCGCGATCGGCGGCTTGTCGGGGACTGGCAAGTCGACGGTTGCCAACCTGACGGCACCGGGCCTGGGCGGCATCCCGGGCGCGCTGGTGCTGCAGAGCGATGTCGTGCGCAAGCGACTGTTCGGCGTGGACCCGGAAACCCGCTTGCCGGCACGTGCGTACGCCCCGCCGGCCAGCGAGCGGACCTACGCGCAGCTCCGGGGCCAGGCCGGCTCCGCACTCGCCTTGGGAACCAGTGTCATCGTCGACGCGGTACACGCCAGCCTCGGGGAGCGTCAGGCGATCGAGGCCGTGGCAGTCGACGCCGGCGTCGCGTTCGCTGGGTTCTGGCTCGAGGCACCGAAGCAGACTCTCTGGCAACGGGTCGCGCTGCGCGGGCGGGACGTATCCGATGCGACGGTCGACGTGGTCGAGCAACAGGACCGCTACACCATCGACGAGCTCTCGTGGCAGCGTCTGGACGCGCGCGGAGACCCGGCGACCCTGGCCGAACGGATTCTCGCATGTGCCGGGGTCGCCGCGACCTCGTGAGCGAACCGAACTGCCCGCGGCGGACGTCCGCGCAGGGATTGGCTCCTCGACCGCTACTTCGAGAGAGGCCAGGGCCGGAACCGGTGCCACGTATGCCCGCCGGACCGGATCGTCGCAACCTTGCTGCCACATCGCCGCATCAACCCGGTATCGTGCGGATCCAACGGATTCGGAGGGCGCCTGGCAACCAGGTCCGCGCGCTGGCGCGGGTCCGACGCGGCCCTTGCGCTTGCGCCTGATCCGGGAATGAGCCTGGCGGCCCCCCGATGGAAGACGATCGATCTCCCAACCCGTTCGAGATTGACGCCTACGCCCCGGCGGAGATCGCGCGGCGCGTTCGATCCGCCGGCGTCGCCAAGGCGAATCTTCCACTGCTGCAGACGCTCGTGCTCGGCGCCCTGGCGGGGGTGTTCATCGCGTTCGGCGGGATGGCCTACACCGTCGTCGTCACCGGCTCGGAGCTTGGTCTCGGACCCACGCGCTTCCTGGGCGGCATCGCCTTCTCGCTGGGTCTGGTGCTGGTGCTGATCGGGGGCGCCGAACTCTTCACCGGCAACAACCTGATCGCCATGGCCTGGGCTGACCGGCAGGTGACGACGCGCCGGGTACTCAGGAACTGGCTGCTGGCGTACGTCGGCAACGCCTTGGGCGCGGCAGCGAGTGTTGTCGCGGTCCTTCTCTCGGGCGTTCTTGACATCGGTGGCGGCGCCATACAGGCCACCGCCGTCGATATCGCGCACAGCAAGATCGAGCTGGGCGCGATGGAATCCTTCGTGCGTGGCGTCCTGTGCAATGTCCTGGTCTGCCTGGCGGTCTGGCTCTGCTTTGCAGCGCACACGGTCACCGGCAAGATCCTGGCGATCGTGCTTCCGGTCTCGGCCTTCGTCGCGCTCGGCTTCGAGCATTGCGTCGCCAACATGTACCTGATCCCGGTCGGCCTGTTCGCTGGTGGCGGGGCGCCCGGTACGGCGGAATTCGTCGGGATGGCGCAGAACATCGTCGTGGTGACGCTCGGGAACATGGTGGGTGGCACGGTGCTGGTCGCGTTGGTGTACTGGCTCGTGTACCTGCGGCACCGATGAGGGGCTGTCAGGCCACGCGGCAAGCGCGCCTCCGCCGTGGGCGCCCACTGCCGGGCCAACCGGAGAACGGTCATGCGGCTGTGGCGGTCGGGTAGGGCGTAGACCGGACGGCTCCACCAAAGGCCGCTTGCGGGACCGTCGAGCCGGCGTGGCGGTGTCCTTCGTCGTGTCCAGCCGTGCGCACGCCGCCAGACTGCGCGGGATACCCGCGCAGCCACCGACCGTGAAGGGGACGGCCCCATTCCCGCGTGCGCTGACGTCACCGATGCAGGCCGAGCCGGTGCGACCGGACTACGCCCAGCCAATTGAGATGGGCACAGCCCGTACGTAGTCATCCGTACGCGTTCGCGCGGAATTGCCGATGGAACGGGCGTGCGAAAGCATGTTGGCGGTGCGACGGTCTCGTGCCGATGCCCGCAACTGCCATCGCGCTGCTTCGGGTCGCGCGATGGGGATGTCCGTCAATCGGGCCCGTGCGGCGGAACGTGCGTCTCGTAGCGAGAGGGGCCGGATACCCCTTCGGTTCGTGAGCAACCAAACGGAGGACGTTGAAGGTGACGATCAAGAACATCCTGGTCCAAGTCGATTGCGATGATCGCAATGCGGAGCGAACTGCACTCGCGGTCAGCTTGGCTCATCAGCACGAAGCGCATCTCGTAGGCGTGTTCGTCTATTTCGGTCCACCAGCTACCTACCCCTGGGCCGAGGGCGAGTTTGGACAGGAGGCGCTACGGCGCCATGAGGCAGCAACGATCGAAACCGCCGGCAAGCTTCGCGCCGAGTTCGAGCAGCGCGCGAATAGTGCCATGGTGTCCCACGAGTGGCTGGCGGAGGAGGAGAAACTGCAGCCGGTACTGGCGACCCACGCCCGGTATGCTGATCTCGTCGTCGTCAGCCAGTCCACCCGCCGCTCGTCGGAGAACGGGCGCGGAGTCCGTCTGGCCGAGGAAGTGGTCCTGGCTTCCGGGTCGCCAACCATCGTCGTGCCTGAAGCCGGATCCTTCGAGAAAACCATCGACCGGGTCGTCATCGCCTGGAACGGCAGCCGCGAGAGCGGCCGCGCCGTGCGTGACGGCCTGCCGATCCTCCAGACCGTCGAGAAGGTGATCCTGTTCAGCGTCAATGCCGAAGACAGTCACCTGCCCGCCGCCGAACTCGCGCGCTATCTGGCCCGTCACGGTGTCAAGGTTCATGACACGCACGCCATCGCCAGCGACATTGATGTTGGTGATGCCATCCTCAACGCGGTCGCCGACAACTCGGCCGACCTGCTGGTCATGGGCGCGTACGGGCACGCGCGTCTGCGCGAGTTCGTGTTCGGCGGCGCCACCCGCCACATCTTGCGCCACATGACGTCGCTGACGTTGCTGACCCACTGAGCCGGCAGCAGGCGGGCACCTGGATGCGCACGCGCGGGGGCGCCGTTGACGAAGGCGCGGCGGCCCCGACCGGCCACGACCGCGCGCCTGCCGTTCAGGACCACTCGCCCCGCCATGTGAACGAACGATGACACAGGCCACGGAACTCAGGCGAACGCTTTCGCTGGCGCAGGTGACCCTCTACGGCCTCGGTACGACGATCGGCGCCGGCATCTACGCCCTGATCGGCGCCGTCGCCGGCGCGGCGGGCACACACGCACCGGTCGCGTTCGTCCTCGCCTCGATCTTCGTCGCCTTCACGGCGCTGTCCTTCGCCGAGATGTCGGCGCGCTACCCGCGGGCCGCCGGCGAGGCGGAGTATGTGCGTCAGGGCTTCGGCTCGCCTCGCTTCGGGCTTGTCACCGGGTTGCTGGTGGTCACCGCGGGCCTGGTGTCCTGCGGGACCGTGGTCAATGCCTTCGTCGGCTACGCGCATGAATTCTTCGCCGTCAACGCCACTCTGGCGATCACCCTTCTGGTCGTCTCGCTGGCGGCGCTCGCCGCCTGGGGCATCGCCCAGTCGGTCTGGGTCGCGGGTGCGCTCTGCATCGTGGAGATCGGCGGTCTGTTGCTGGTGGTCTGGGTCGCAGGGGACAGCCTGGGGACGCTGCCCGAGCGTTGGCAGGAACTCGTGCCGCCGGCTGAACTCGGCGTCTGGACTGCGGTGTTCGCCGGCACCTTCCTGGCGTTTTATGCCTTCATCGGGTTCGAGGACATGGTCAATGTCGCCGAAGAGGTGAAGGACGTGACCCGCACCTTGCCACGCGCCATCGCGCTGACTCTGTTGCTGACTCTGGTCCTCTATGCCCTGGTGACCCTGGTCTGTGTGCTGACGCTGCCGCCGGCAGCGCTGGCGGCAAGCAATGCGCCGCTGGCGCTGGTCTTCGAGACCGCCCTCGGCGGCGGTTCCCGGGCCATCAGCGCCATCGGCATATTGGCGCTCGTCAACGGCGCGCTGGTCCAGATGATCATGGCCGCGCGGGTGGTGTACGGCCTATCCCGCCAAGGCCAGCTCCCCGCCTTCCTGGGGGCCGTCAACGCACGTACGCAGACGCCGGTGAGAGCGACCGCGCTTGCCGCGGCCATCGTCCTGGCCCTGGCCCTCCTGTGGCCGCTGGAGACCCTCGCACGCGCGACATCCATTGTCATCCTGTGTGTTTTTGCCGCCGTGAATCTGGCCCTGCTGCGCGTAAAGCGCCGGGATCCCGCGCCGGCGGGAATCCTCGTGTTCCCTGCGTGGGTGCCGGCGGCGGGTGCCGTAGTCAGCATCGGCGTGCTCCTGCTGGAGGGCTCCCGCCTGCTGTTCACCTGAGCCAAGCCGGGTCGAGCGCGGCAGGAGATGTCGTGTGGCGTTCGGGGTCAGCGAGCCTCAAAGCGTGAATGGTCGTCCGGTCAGCGTATTCCGCCGCTTCGCATCGATCCCCGGGGCGCTGGGCGCGCGGCGAGGGCATCATGGTAGCGGACTTCGCCGGGTTCGCTCGGTCAAGGGGGTTCTCAAGTTGCACGGCATCTTCGATCTGGAGCCCCGCGCGCCGGACTTCGATGTAAAGTTTGCCGCCGTGCGCACCGCATATGGGGAGCCGTTCCCATCACGGGCACGCCAGGAGATCGAACGGATTGCAGAGCGCCTGGCCGTGGTCCTTCGGCAGGTGGAGGCGGTCGAGGCCGAACGCGACGCCGTCGTATCATCCGGAAGGTCTCACCGGACGGCAGACGCACCGGCGGGCAGTGCTGCAGGGGCAGCAGCGAAGATCACGACGCTGGCCGGTCTGAAGGGGATCGGGGTGAACGACGCGACCTTGCTTACGCACGAGATCTTCTGTCGCGACTTCCACAACCGGCGTGAGCTCGCGAGCTGGGCCGGCTTGACCTCGACGCCCTGGGCAAGCGGCGAGCTGCAGTATGGCCGGGGAATCGGCCGGGATGGTCCGGCCTGGATCCGCGTGCAGCTCATCCAGATGGCGTGGCGCTGGGTCCGCTTCCAGCCCGACAGTTCCCTGTCCCGATGGTTCAAGGAACGGACTGCAGGAGCCAGGGGAAGGATCCGCCGGGTGATGATCGTCGCGCTTGCCCGCAAGCTGCTGATCGCCCTGTGGCGGTTTGCCAACACTGGTCTCATGCCGACGGGCGCCCGCCTCGCCTGATCCCGAGACTTCGAGTTCCCGGGGCTGGCGCTGGGCCGGGTGGCGAGTGACCGAGAAGCACTTGGGCTGAAAGTTGCCGGCATCCGGATAGGTCCCGCCTCCGGAACGTGGCACCCGCAGCAAGCGGGATCAGGGGACGGACCGGCGATATGCGCCGGGCACCGCCCGGATAAGAGTTGGGTGCGCGCTGCCATGCGCGACCGTTGCGAACACGTTCCTGCCCGGCACAACTAGATGCCAGATCCGTTCCACCAGAAGAAGACCGACCATGTTGTAAGCCGTACTGCATCTGACGCTTGACATCGACGCCCTCATAAGAGGCGGGGCCCCTTCGGCGCCCAGCCCCGCAGTGGCGCCATGTTGGTCTTGATCCAGCTCTCGTCCACGAACACCAAACGGTCCGGATCCAGTCGGCGCCGCAGCGTCCGCCACCGCGCCCGTGGCCGCATCGACGTCCTTTCGAGACGACATCCCGCCCTGAATGAGCCCCTGGGCCGGTATTGCAAGCAGACAGACAGCGCCTACGCTACGTCAGGGATGACGCCACTATTGATGGAGCCGGTCACCGTGCAGAAGCGAATGATATCTATCACGGCCTTGCTGACAATCGGGGTATTGATAGGCCTGCCGGCCAGTCTCGCGGCTGCCCAGGGCGGTGCACCGGACAACGAGTACTGGTGGCCGAATCGGCTGAACCTCGATCCACTGCGCCAGGACACCCGGGCATCGAGTCCGCTGGGCGGGGACTTCGACTATGCCGAGGCGTTCGAAAGCCTGGACCTGAATGCGGTGAAGGCTGACCTCGAAGCATTGATGACGACATCCCAGGACTGGTGGCCGGCGGACTTCGGTCACTACGGCCCGTTCTTCATTCGCATGGCTTGGCACAGCGCGGGCACCTATCGAGCCATTGACGGGCGAGGTGGGGCGGACGGCGGGCTGCAGCGTTTGGCACCGCTCAACAGCTGGCCCGACAACGCCAACCTGGACAAGGCGCACAGGCTGCTCTGGCCGGTCAAGAAGAAGTACGGCCGCAAGATTTCTTGGGCCGACCTGATGATCCTCGCCGGCACCGTGGCCATGGAGTCGATGGGCTTCGAGACCCTGGGCTTTGCGGGCGGCCGCATCGACGCCTGGCAACCGGAGGACGTGCACTGGGGCCCGGAGGGCGAGTGGTTGGCGGCCGACCGCCGCAATACGGACGGGGAGCTCGATCCTCCCTTTGGCGCCACCCAGATGGGCCTGATCTACGTGAATCCCGTGGGTCCGGACGGCAACCCGGACCCGCTGGCGGCCGCGCACGCCATCCGCGAGGCATTCGGCCGCATGGCAATGAATGACGAGGAGACGGCCGCGCTGATTGCCGGCGGGCACACCTTTGGCAAGGCGCACGGTGCGGCGGACTCGTCCCGTTACGTCGGTGCCGAACCGGAGGGAGACGTCATCGAGGCGCAGGGTTTTGGTTGGCGGAGCAGTTTCGGCGACGGCCATGGCGCTGACACGATCACCAGTGGCCTTGAGGGCGCGTGGACACACAGTCCTGCCGCCTGGACCCACAACTTCCTGGAGAACCTGTACGCCTTCGACTGGGTACAGACGCGGAGCCCGGCCGGCGTCATTCAGTGGGAGCCCGCCGACGGGGCGGCATCGGACTGGGTGCCGGATGCCCACGATCCCGCCGCGCGGCACGCGCCCATGATGCTCACCACCGACCTTTCGCTGAAGGAGGACCCGGCCTATCGGGAGATCACGTCGCGCTGGCTCGAACATCCAGACGAGTTCGCGGACGCCTTCGCCCGCGCCTGGTTCAAGTTGACACATCGCGACCTGGGTCCGACCTCACGCTATCTGGGCGACGACGTGCCGGGCGAGGAGTTCGTGTGGCAGGACCCCATCCCGGCGGTGGATCACGTCCTGATCGACGCACAGGACGCGGCCGCATTGAAGGCCGCGATTCTCGTTTCCGGGTTGTCGGGTGCCGAACTGACCCGGGCCGCCTGGGCCTCGGCGTCTACGTTCCGCGGGACCGACATGCGCGGTGGTGCCAACGGCGCGCGAATCCGTCTCGCACCGCAAAGCGGGTGGGCTGCCAACGATCCGGCAGAACTGGCCCGCGTGCTGGAGACCCTCGAAACCGTCCGGCGTGAATTCAACACGGCGCAATCGGGCAACAAACGGGTTTCCCTTGCCGATCTGATCGTCCTGGGCGGGGCGGCCGCCATCGAGCATGCCGCCGCAGAAGCCGGGTTCGAGGTGGCAGTACCCTTTGCGCCGGGGCGCATGGACGCATCTCTGCAGCAGACCGACGTCGCCTCCTTCGCCCTGCTCGAGCCGAAGGCGGACGGATTTCGCAATTATTTCGCCGACGGCAACTCCCGTTCGCCGGTCGATATGCTGGTGGAGAAGGCAGCTTTCCTGAACCTGACGATCCCGGAGATGATGGTGCTCGTCGGTGGCATGCGCGCGATGGACTGCAACGCCGGAAGCTCGCCGCACGGCGTGTTCACGGATCGTCCCGGGACACTGAGCAACGACTTCTTCGTCAATCTGGTCGACGTGTCCACGCAGTGGTCCGAGTCGGCCGCCGAAGGGGTATACGAGGGTCGTGACCGCACGACCGGCGAGCTCAGGTGGACGGCGACCCCGGTCGATCTGATCTTCGGCTCCAACTCCGAGCTGCGTGCGGTCGCGGAGCACTACGCGGCCGACGACGGACAGGAAGCATTCCTGGAAGACTTCGTTGCGGCGTGGGCCAAGGTGATGACCCTGGACCGTTTCGATCTCAGGCGGTAGCGGCGGGTCCGGAGCCGATCTGCGTATTGCCCGGGACTGTCGCGAGGGTAACTGTTGGCAATGCGCCTGCGGGAGGAGAGCCGGGCATCACGGGTTGCAGGCTTACCTGCGGTTCCATGAGCGAAGACGAGCATGCAGCGAGAAAATCGCCGGCACAGGCATGCACCCAACCCGCCTCATTGGAACGCCTTACGCGTTGATCGTGAGGGAATTTGACGGTTCGGGGCCTCACGCATCCTGTCAACTCGTCACGGGCGACTTCAGGAGACGCAGTGCATGGACCCCAACGCGGTGGCGGACTTCACCGGGCAGGCGGCGACCAACGCCACGCCGGCAAACACGACGCCGCCCGTCGCCACCGGCGCGACGGTGAACGGGACGACGCTGACGGTGCGGTTCTCCAGATCCGGCCGGTGTGCAACCTGCGCCGGGTCACGCAGGCGCTGCCCGCCAGTTTCGAGACGGTGATGACGGTGACGGGGACCGATCCCGCTGGGGCGGTCGCGCGGTCGGCGCTCGTGGCCACCACGGTGTGGACCAACCTGGCTCGTTCAGGGTGCTGGTCTTCATCCACCGTGATTTCCACCCGACGACCGACCGAACACACACCGCTGCCCCCAACCTTGTCGATCGCGGTCGGAAATTCTCTGCCATTTGTTTGCCAATAGTTTGCCGGCCTCGCCGAAAAGGTCCCCCAGATACGTGCGAGTGATCCAACTGTGTATTTAGAATCAGCTAGATAGGATGGCGACCCCGGCAGGATTCGAACCTGCGACCTACGGATTAGGAATCCGTTGCTCTATCCGACTGAGCTACGGGGCCGACCCCCGGCAGCATAGCCGGGAAAAGGCTACGGCCTGCCGGTGGCCGGCGCTCACGCTACCGGCCGGATCAGACGGAATCCTCGGCTGCACACCGCCCGACGGCGGGGCCGTTCCGGATCAGCACCACCATGAACTTGGTCTTGGACACCGGCCACGTCTCCAGCGCGACGTCTTGCTCCCAGTAGGCGGTTCCGACCTCCGGACGACCGTGACTCGGCGGTCCAAACTCGTTTTCCAGGATCGCGAGAAGCCGGCGAAAGCGCCGCAGCACGTCGCCGCGGTGGTAACGGGTGGTCGCCGTGCGGATCTGCTGGAGGCCGTGCCCGTCGCAGTACACGGCCGTGAACGAGCGTGCATCGGAGAGCGGGGCGGTGTCGAGATCAAGAAGGATTCTGACCTCGGCTCCCTGCCGCTCGGCCACCGCAGCCACGGCACCCGGATCCGGTGCGTCCCCCCAGCTATATCCGGCCGGAAGACCGAACGGTCCTTCCGCTGCCGCGGGCGCCGCAATCGCGGCAACCAGCACCGCAAACACAAGAAACCGCATGGTTGGTGCCGCCTGTATTTCGACTTCGGACGATTATACTGCCGCCTCGCCCTATGGTTCGCAGACTGTAATCCCGCCGTTCGAGGGGGAGAGGATTTTCAATGGCCAGTCCGGTAACTTGGGAGCGGCGGGGACGCGTCAGCGTGATCACCGTCAACAATCCCCCCGTCAACGCGCTCGCGCAACCCGTGCGCGAAGGCATGCTTCGCTGCTTCAACGAATCGATGGCCGACCCCGCGGTCGAAGCCATCGTTCTCACGGGCGGCGGTCGCACGTTCATGGCGGGTGCCGACATCAACGAGTTCGGCAAGCCC
>CAZFGB010000005.1:0-3001 GCA_964518405.1 uncultured Pseudomonadales bacterium
CCCGCGCCCCGCGCCTTGATCGGCACTCGCGCGCCGTTCTACGGCGCAGTCTGCTAGGCGAACCCAATCTCGCGAATCAGGCCGATGGCGGATCTATTCATCGGCGCAATTTCCGGAACGAGCGTCGACGGACTCGACCTCGCGCTGATCGATGCCGAACCCCGCGTCCCGCGCATCGTCGACGCCACCACCGAACCCATACCGGATTCTCTCGCCGATTCCCTGCGGTCGCTTGTCCTGCCGGCAGGCGACGATTTGAATCGCATGGCCAGCGCCGACGCCGAGCTGGGGGAACTCATAGGCCGATCCGCCCGCGCATTCGCGGGGAGTCGGCGAGTCCGGGCGATCGGCAGCCATGGACAGACGATTCGGCACGAGCCTCGGAAAGCCCCTGCCTGGACGATACAGATAGGGGATCCCCATCGTATCGCCGAGCTCAGCGGTTTCGACACGGTCGCCGATTTCCGGCGACGCGACGTGGCGGCCGGCGGCGAAGGCGCGCCATTGGTGCCACCGTTCCACGAAGCGCTGTTCAAGCCCTCGAGAGGGGCGCGCGTTGTCCTGAACATCGGCGGGATATCCAACATGACGATTCTCGCACCGGAGCTCATGATCGGATTCGATACCGGTCCCGGCAATGCCTTGCTCGACGCCTGGATCCAGAGACGCCGAGGCCTGGCGTTCGATCGGGATGGCGGATGGTCCGCGACGGGAACGGTCATACCCGGGCTGCTTGCCGATCTCGAACAGGACGGTTTTGTTCGCGCGCCGCCGCCGAAGAGCACCGGCAAGGAATTTTACAACCTGGATTACCTGGGCCGGCGGCTGCGGGGTTCCGAAGACCCGGCGGATGTCCAAGCCACGCTGGCCGAGTTCACCGCCTCGAGCATCTCCTGGGCGGTCGAGACATGGGCGCCTTCCAATGCCGACGTCGTTGTCTGCGGGGGAGGCAGATTGAACGGCGACCTCATGGACCGCCTGCGTCGACGCCTGATCGAGCGCGAAGTGATACGGACGGAAACCCTAGGCTTCGATGGCGATGCTATCGAAGCCGCAGCCTTCGCGTGGCTTGCCTATCGGTTTCTGGAAGGTCTGCCCGGGAACTCGCCAGCCGTCACCGGGGCGGCGGGGCCGCGGGTACTCGGCGCCCTGTATCCCGCCACTAGTGTTCCGTCAAGTCTAAAGATGCGAGTGTAGCTGCGAGGGATTTTTGGTTCCTGGCGAGGCGCGACGACGCCGTGTGGCAGGCACCACACAAGGAGGAGCAACAAAGTCCAGGGGCCAAAAAGACCCGCAGATACCCGCAGATTTAGGCTTGACGGAGCACTAGGCAGATCAGATAGCGAAAGAGTTGCCGCAACCGCAAGTAGAGGAGGCATTGGGGTTCGTGACGACGAACTGCGCTCCCTGCAGGTCTTCCCTGTAGTCGATCTCCGCACCGGCAAGGTATTGATAGCTCATCGCGTCTATCAGCATGGTGACGCCTTCCCGCTCGACCACCGCGTCATCCTCGGCGACCTCCTCGTCGAAGGTAAATCCGTACGAGAAGCCGCTGCATCCACCACCCGTGATGAAGACGCGCAGTTTCAGCATTTCGTTGCCCTCGCCCCGGATGAGATCCGCGACCTTGCCCGCCGCGCGGTCGGAGAAACCAATGTCGATCGATTCCATGCTTATCTCAGGTATCTCGATCACCGTCGCCGGGCAGCTCAAAAACCCGGACGTTGCCCCGGTCCTCCTCGTCTTCGACGCACGCGATTCTGCCGTTCACCACTCCACCGAGCTCCACGCCGAGCTGCTTGTACGACGCATCGCCCCTGACACGACCGGTAACGGCGATTTCCAGGTGTTCCCGGGCGGTGACATTACCTTCGACTCGACCCGCTATGACCAGGTGCGCCGCCTGAATGTCGCCTTCGACACTCCCGCCCTCGTCGACGAAAACTGTTCCCGCGACTCCTTCTTCGGCCGTTATGTTCCCGGCGACTGCGCCGCTGACGTATAGCCGACCCGAAAAACGAACGTCACCGCGCACCGACGTGCCCGAAGCGATAAGGGTCGCGCTCTTGTCCTTGCTATCCGCCCTGTTCTTTTTCGTGTTCACGCGACCGCCTCGTCCGTTCAAACTCTCCGCTCTTTGGCGTTTGAACCACTTCATTCGTTGTCGACTTCATCAACCATGCCGCATTCCATCCGATTTGCGGGCGTCCTCATTCGACGGACCAGGCAAATACCCGCTCGAACCGGCGACCGGACTCCACGTCCGCGCTGACCCTGACCTCCCGGGGCAGGAATTCCTCCGGAAGGATCATCTGACCGCTAAAGTCCTCAAAGTAGAGGAATCCGAACTTGATGGGATACTCGCTCTCTTCCGACAACTCTGCAAGCGACAATGATCGCTGCGCGCTTCCGTCCTCTCCGACAACATCGATCTCCACGCTTCCCTCGATCCACCGGTCCCGGTTCACGGCTTGCGTCAGGAACAACGTGTAGATGAATCGCGCGGGGTCTCGCGTCTTCGCGATTTCGAGCCGCTCAATGCTGAAACCCGCATCGTCGTCCACGGGCGCAACAAGGCGCCGGTACAAGCGCGCTTCCTCTTCCAGCGCATGGATCCGATCTTCGAAAACCTTGATCGTGCGGCGCAAACGCTCATTCGCGCCCGTATCCACCACCTGCGCAAGATCCAGTTCCCTCAACCACGCAAGATCATTCGTTTCATCGCAGCCGGCGTCCGGTATCGCGCCCCGCTCGAATTGGCTGGTGTAGTGAAAACCCCCAAAGACGAAGCAGCCGTATCCAAAAATGGCTACAAGAACCACCGCCGCCACCGTCCAGCCAATGCTTTTCATGGGGCGGTCGCCAACGATCATCACACTCCTCGCCAGCCACACGGCATTGTCGTCTTCGATTCCCGGAAGTACATGGCCAAGTCGCTCCTGGACCCTGCCGACTATAATATTCTAGTGTTCCGTCAAGTCTAAAGATGCGAGTGTAGCTG
>CAZFGB010000006.1:0-16374 GCA_964518405.1 uncultured Pseudomonadales bacterium
CTGCAGGGCGTCGATTCTGCCGCTCGCACCGAGGGTCCTGTAGATGCGTTGCAGGTGGTAGCGCACGCCGCTTTCGCTCAATCCGAGCGCACGCGCGATTTCCTTGTTGCGCTGGCCTCGGGCAAGCCCATCGAGAACCTCCATTTCCCTGCCCGAGAAGACCAGAGCCCGGGTCGCTTGACCAGGAAGGTCCGTATCGTCGAGTGCTTGAAGCAACGCAAGCGCCTGTGACCGAACAGCCGCGTCCAGCTCTACCCGCAGGAGGGCGCGCAGTCCTTCGATACTCACTTCGCCTTCTCGCGACAACGGCCTCGAATAGGGCGTGCCGGCGTACTCGCGCAGGTACTCCTGGAGCAGACCGCTCGCTACCGCGGTGTTGGAGGCTCGCGCTTCCAGGGCGAACCAGGTGGCCAGGCAGCGCATCAGCGGCCGCTTGAGGCCCCATCCCCGGGCTGTGATCCGCAGGTGGTCGGCCAGATCCCGGGCGGCATCGAGTGCTCCGAGAGCGCCAAGCAGGGCAACGCGGCCGCAAGCCACGGCCTCCATTTCCCGCCAGGACTGGCGGGAGACCGTCAGTATCGAAGCGAAATCCTCCGGCAAGTCGGCGGCCGCCCAGGCGCGGCGGGCCTCATCCGCGTCTCGCGCCCGCACCAGCCATTCGACCCGTTGCGCGCACAGCAACCGCTTCAAGCAAGGCGCATTGTGCTCGTCCGCCCAGTTGATCGACGCCCCGAGAGCGTCGATCGCCCCCCGCGGTCCGTCCTCTTCGAACTGGATCTCCGCCAGATTGTGGTGAGCGGCGCCACGAATGTCGATCCATCCGGGAATCAACCGGGGATCCGCCTGCCCTTCACCATCATGCTCCCATCTCGAATCCCGGTCGTTGCACTCGATCTGCAATTCAAGCGCAAGCACGCTGGCCATCTCCCCCATCTCGGCGATGCATCTCGAGTAGCGGGATTTGGCCTCGCGCACCCGGCCCTGGGCCATGGCACTAACGCCGATTTGCATGTCCATCAGGCTGATGCCCTGGGTCGATCGGGCCATGCGGAACAGGTTCTTCGCCCGCGAGGACCGCCGGCGACCGAGTTCGAACCGTCCGTGGATGCTGTCGGAGACGACCAGAACGGCGAACATCGCTCCACGATAGACCGCCGGCAGCCGGTCGTCGTCGGTGTACCGCGTCGTGTCGCTCAGCAAACGGGTGAAATTACGATCGGCGAACGACTGGCACGAAAACGACCACAGCATCGCTCTAATGACGGTGTCTTCAGCCCGTTGAACGCGAACCGCGTCGTCCGAAGCGGGCTGCAGGCGGGGTTCAGCCGACGCGCGGAACCGCTCGTAGATCCGCCGTGCTTCCACCATGTCGCCTTCCATCAGCAGAGCGACGCATCGCGTCGGAACAAGCTGCGGATAGTTGTCTGCCAAGTCTTCGGTCAGGTATCTGCAGGCGCTCAAAAAGGGCCTTAGCCCCTCCCTTAACAACTGCTCCACCCCGCCGCTTTCCTCGAGGACTCTGGCGCACAGGGCATGGTCGTTCGCCTGGGCGGCGTGCAGCAGTGCATTTCCGAAATCGCCGCCGCCCAGGAGCACGTTGGCAAATTGCCGGTTGACCCGGCAATACCGGTCAACATCCTCCCCTTTACGTCGTTCACGGAGGAAATTCCTGACCAGCGGGTGCAGGCGCAGCGCGTTGTCGCTCGAATCGACAGGCCGGATCAGCCCGCGAAGCGCCGACCACAACTGCGGCCAGCACTGCGCGTGCTCGACGGGAAACGACGCTTCCAAAAGCGGCGGTTCGATCAGATCGAACGTGGCGAGATCGAGCAGGTATTCGCTTTCGGTGTCCGACAGACTCCGCATTAGCCGCGCCGACAGGTATCTTGCGGCCACGTCGGGCAGTCCGGCGAGCGCGGCCGGCGTGCGGTTACCTTCGCCCTTGCACCGCGCATTGCGAATCATGCGCAGTGCCGCCGGCCAGCCCTCCGTGCTGCGCGACAGGGAAACAAGCTCTTCGCGCGACAGCGGGCGTGCGAGGAAACGCGCGATCTCAGCGTCCGAAAAGCGCAAATCCTCGACACCGAGGACTTCACCTTGGCCAGCGAGGATCGGGGTTGCAAGGTCAAGTCCTGCCGAGTTCGACCGCATTGCGAGTGCCACATGCAGGTTTGGCGGCCCATAGCGGCTCAACGTCTCGACTACCTTGGCCGTATCGGCGTCGCTGAGGCACTCTACATCGTCGAACGCGATTAGCCAGTGAGCGCCGGACTTCTCGATGGCGCCGAACACCTGCCCGATATCGGACGAGAACTCCTGCTCGTCCGCGTCAACCGAAGCATGAACACTGGTAGAGGAACGACCCGACGGATTCCCGCCGACGTCATAGATCAAGCTATGAATCAGGTTCTCAGCGGTCAGCTCGGCGCTGCATGACATCCAGAAGACGGTCGTCCCGTTTTCCCGTTCACGCCGGCAGGCAGTGGCCAAAAGGTCGGTTTTGCCGAAACCGCAGGGCGCTCGCAGCACGGTAAGACGGCGATTGAGCGGTGCAAGGTGCGCTTCGATCTCCGGTCGGGGGAAATAGTCGTCGACGCGCGGCAGTATTCTCGCACCCCACGCCGCAGGTGCGTCCCAAACGCCAATCGTCGACTCTTTAGCTGTCATTGTGAGCAATTTCCGGTATCTGAATCGACGTTTGCCAGCAAACTCGTATTGTCGAATTGGTCTTAGACACGGCAGTCAATTCTGGCGCCTTGTCAGTCCGATTTCCCGCTGTATGGCCCGACAACACGCGACGTTGCTGAATCAGGGACGTCCGTGACCGATTTTTTTGCACCTTCAAACCCGCCGGCTTCGCACCGCCTGGACGGCGCTGGACTCGACGAGACTGCACGAAAAGAACGCTACACTATCAATACCGACAGTGTCCACCGCCTTTTGCGACAGTCGCTGCCGTCCCGGGCGACCGACCACGCTGACTGGACACAGGATGCGGCGATGGCGCGGCTTGGGGGACCGGCTCCTGTGGGTGTGAACGCTACGGCAACACCGGACATGAGCTGGCGTATCGGCGTACTGCAGCGCCGCGCGGGAACAAGCCGGACTACCGAAAGAGACAGACGCCGCCGACGCTACCTAGCGATGCGGCACTGCCGATCATGCGCTCCGGACTGCCGGAGATTTGGGTAGGCGGCGCCCGCATTCCGCATTATTGTGGGCGCCGCTGTGGTGCCCACAACTCGCCGGTTCGGCGGGTCGGGTTTCAGAGTACGGCTGGGCCGACGAATCGCGACGATGCGTGGTCGTCAACGGACGTTTTCGATGCATCGGTTGCGATAGCCGTCGCCAGCGTCGGCTCAGCCAGTTTCGTAGTATGCCCGAGCGGCTCCGCAAAGGCCACTGCCGCGAACGAATTTCGGAGCCGGACGACCAGATGCCGGCTCCGGCCGGGAGCCAGACGTGAGACGAGACCGAATCGAGCGAGATCGCCGCAACTACTACGGATGCCTCGCCATGCCTGCGATCCGTCCGAGAGAACAAACACCATGAGGCGCACGTTGCGTTGCCGGATCGCGCTGTTTTCCACGCTCATGACAAAAACCGCCTCGGCGGTCGGATCGACGCAACGGAGCGCGTTGCGCTTCGGCTTCATCAAACGCACCGACATGGCCCCCTGGCCGTTGCCCATGAAAAAAGCGCCGCTTCGCCGACGAGGGCTCGATTCGCCGACGAGGGCTCGAGGTGAATCTCGGGGCACGGGCGGCCCGGAGCCAGGTGCTTGAGGGGGCGATCGATGGCGCCCGCGTGTTGGCGTCTCGACCGCTCGCCGCGAGGATCGGCTGCGGGATGATGGCGGGTGAGATCGTCACGCCCATCACAATGGACCTGAACGGCAACGCGATTACCGTCGCGAATGCGACATGGGAAGCGATGCGCGGTGACGTTCCCACCGGTGCCGACGACAAGCCGGTTCAGCCGATCGCGGCGGATGCGCTGCGACCCGTCGTCGAGGCCTACCGGGGCCGCGACAAGCCGGTCACCCTGGGCATGGCGTTACGGACGTCGACCCAGAACCACGCGTTTCGTTACGGGTTGGCCGCGGACGCCATCCATCCAGACGTCGACGCTACGGCGGCGCAGACTCTCGGCGCGGGCGGACTGACGAACTCAGACGAGATTCCGGATGTTGATGCCGGGAGCGGATTCCGTCCGCCCAGCGCGGCCTTCGTGGACGGCGTCGAATTCGACGGGGGAAGGCCTAACGACTACCTGAGGAAACGCGGGATCGGCAACAGGACTGGCGGAGCCCGCCTCGCGACGGGCACGTGTGTCGTCGAAAGACAAGCCAGCAAGACAAGGAGGGTTTGGAGAAATGATTGGAATGCTACATCGCCGCAGTGGACGCCGGTTTCCGGTGTCGGTCGCGGTTTGCACGACGCTACTGTTGGCGTTCGTATCGGCTCCGCAAACGGCAATGACCCAGCAGCAAGACAGTTGGCGGGATACCATCTCGAACTGGTTCAGTTCCAGTTCGTCGGGCGCCGAGAGCGGAACGCGGGGCGCGACCCCGAGCCACGTCTATCAGGCGGTCCAGGACCTGATCGCCGAAATCAACGTGCTCCGCGACGAGTTGGGCGTCTACGATTATCCGCCCGAAGCCGAACTGCAGGACGACCGCGCCGCGATACACGCCTACGTCAAGTCGCTGGAAGTGTTTACCAAGGTCAGCGCGGTCCAACGTCGGTTCGGCGTCCCCGCGGCACCGGTCGGCCAGGTTCCCTTCAAGGAAATCAATTCCGCCGACGTGCTGGCGAACGTCGCCTACATCCTCCAGGAAATCCGCAAGATCAAGTCCGAAATGGTCATTACCCGAGAGATCGAACCGGCTCCGCTGACCGGCGGCAAAACCGCCTCGTCCGTCTACAAGAGCCTGGCCGACGCATCGTTTCTGCTCGACGGGTTGCGGGGCCGGCCCCTAACGCCCGACGACATGTTCCGCAGCGCTGGCCATGTCCTGGACGAGATGGAACTGATCGCCGCGAAACTCCGGGTGCCCCTGAACCTCGAACTGCCCGAGGTCAACGGGGCAAAGCGGCCGGTCGACGTGGCGCAACAGGTGCTGCGGGCCACCTATAAGGTGATCAATCTTCAGACCCGCCTGGGTATGGACGCATCGGGTGTGCCAAGCCTGACGCTCGTTCGCGTGACTCCCTCCGAGGTCTACGACGCCACCAACATGCTGCTGGCGGAAATGGCTCGTATCAAGCTGCATCTGGACATCAACGTGCCCCGCGACGAGAACGCGGTCGAGCCGCGCGGGATGCGGCCGGAAGACGCCTTCGCTGCGGTCCTGGTGATCGTCCGGAATCTGGATTTGATGTCCGAAGCCGCAATGAGTTGATGGCCGTGTCCGGCACCCTCTCCGTATCGCCGGCGTCGGCGTTCGTTGTCGCCTTGGTCCTGGCGCCGACGGGCCTGGCGGACCCGGGGGGCACGGCGTCGTTCGCCGATGCGGTCAAGGAAACCAAGCCCGCTCTCGAGCTCCGGTACCGACACGAATCGGTCGACCAAGACGGCATCGACAAGGACGCCCGGGCGCTGACCGCCAAGGCGCGGCTGTCCTGGATCATGCCAGCCGAGAACGGCTTTTCCGTCGGCGTCGAGGGCGACTACGTCTTCGTGTTCCCGCCCGGCGTCGGCGAGGACTTCAACTCGACGGAGAACGGGCACACGGAATATCCGGTGGTGGCCGACCCGACAGATTTCGACCTCAATCAGGCGTTCCTTCGCTTTCGGCACGACGAATTGACCGTCACGGCGGGGCGCCAGCGAATCGTCCATGCGGGCCAGCGCTTCGTCGGGGCCGTTGGCTGGCGCCAGAACGAACAGACGTTCGATGCGCTGCGCGTGCGGTCCACGCATGGCCGGGTTGTCCTCGACTACAGTTTCGTGGCCAACGTCAACCGGATATTCGGACCGGGCGACGGCGCGCAGCCGGGCGACTGGGAAGGGGATTCCCACCTGTTCCGCGGCGATCTCGCCCTGTCGGACGCTCACTCGCTCGGCACGTTCGCCTATCTCCTGGACTTCGAGAACGACAACGGCCCACCAAATTCGACCGCCACCTACGGCCTGGACTACCGCGGCGGGTTCGGCCCGCTCACAGTGTCGGGGAGCGTGGCCCGCCAGACCGACTGGGCGCGCAGCCCGCTTTCCTACCGGGCGGACTACTACGCCCTGGAAGCCCGGCTGCAGCGTGGCCGGATAGCGTTCGCCGCCGGTTACGAAGTGCTCGCAAGCGACGGTGGCCGGGTGGCGTTCCGTACGCCACTCGCGACCCTGCATAAGTTTCAGGGATGGACGGACAAATTTCTCGGGACGCCGCCGGCCGGTATCGAGGACGCCTACGTGACAGCCAGCACCACGATTGGAGGCGCGGCGCTGACGCTCGCCCTGCACGACTTCAATGCGGAGCGGGGCGGAGACGACTACGGGCGCGAAGTCGGGTTCCTGCTCAAGCTTCCGGTGTGGAAGGGCCTTGCCGCGCTGGTCAAGTTTGCACACTACGACGCCCAGATGCACGCCTCCGACACCAACAAGTTCTGGGTGATGCTAACGTATCGGTTTGGAAATTGAACGTCGACCGCAACCGCACGCGACCTCCGACGCTCGGACGCAAGGGCAGAATGCCGCGCGGGCTCCGCGTCGTATTGCCGCCGCTGCTGGCGGTGATGGCCCTGGTCGGTATCGGATGGATGCTCAGCACTGATCAGCCGGGTCCGGGCGACGTTGCCCGTGACGGAGACCTTTGCCCCATCGACGGGGACCGGGTCGGTGGCGATGTCGTCTTCCTGTTCGACTTCACCAAACCCCTCGGCGACATACCGGCTGCGCTGCCGGGCCGGTTGCTGCGCGACCTCACGCTGGGACTCGAGCGCGACACGGAAATCCGCGCCTATCTGCTGACCGGTTCCGCCGACGCGCCGCTCGCCCTGTTGCGACGATTCTGCAAGCCCTTCAACACCGGTGAGGTGCAGGTGGCGCAGGCAAAGGACCAGCGGGGCGCCGTTCGCGACTGCGATGACCTGCCCGCGCAGGTGGCGGCCGGCGTCCGTCGTTCAGCTGCCCGGTTCTGTGCCGAGCGCAACGCGCTGCAGACGCGCATCGACGCGCTGGCGGCGAAAGCGTCCCGGGAACAGGGCGCCGTCGCCAACGCGCACCTCGTCGAGGCGCTGGAGGACATCCGGTTCGAATTCCAGGAACAACCGGGGCCGCATCGGCTGCACGTGTTCTCGGACATGTTGCAACATGCGCACTGGTATTCCCATCTGGATCTGGACGGGGCGCATTGGGATTTCGAGGAGTTTGCGCGCTTGGTGGCTTCCCGCGACCCGGCGTTCGCACAGCGGCGCCAGATCCCGATAGCCGACGTCGACATTCACTATGTCCCGCGCGTGGGACGAACGACCCAACGCCGGACCAGAGAGCGACACCAGGAGTTCTGGCGCAGCTTTTTCGCGGGTTCGTCGGTAACTTTCCACGAGCAGGCGCCGATTGCCGCCTACGCTTCGCGACCCCTCATGGCGCTTGCTTCCGAGTCCAGGACGACGTTCCACGTGCCGGTTGGCATGGAGCGGTTCGTGGTCTCGGCCCAACGGGAGCGTGTTGCCCTTGAACGGTCGCCGTGGCGGATCGCCGCGGAAGGCGCGGTGCGTCCTGACGCTGCCCTGGTGCGCCAACGACCGGCAACCTTGGAACCGGATCGCAAGCGGCCCGCAGGGTCTAACCCGCCCGAACCGACCGGAAACGCCGGACGCGCGGTGGCGCGACAACCGACGGTGCAAGCCCCTCCGGCACAACAGTTGGACCAGTCCGAATCGTCATTGCCGGCTTCGCCAACATCACCGGTACCGGCCGAGTTCCTCACGCAGGCCGCGACGCTTCCGGATTTGGGGGTGGGGGATGCGCCTGAAGCAACGCCGCCGGACGCGCCATCCCCTGAGGACTCGATGGCCGGTCTGGCGCCTAACGCCACGCCCGCTCGCACTGCGCCAGAATCGACCGAGCGGGCGATGGCTGAAGGAGGCGAAACGCCGTTCGAGTTGGCCCGCATGGACGAGTCCGCACAGGCGATGCCATCGGAAACGCGCCCCGAGCGCGAGCCGCCGGGGTCCGGGTCCGGCAATGAGGCATTGGCTGACCCGGGAGGTGTCGACCGATTCCGGTCTGCGGGTTTCGACACCGCGTCCTGCCGACTGCAGCGTCCGCCCGGTTTCGACCGGTGGCAACCGGAATACCCGTTGCAGGGACGAAGGGACTTCGGAGACGCGGTCATTACCGTGCGCTATGCCATCGATGAAGCCGGCGAGACGATCGACGAGGAAACCGCCGTGGTCAGGGATCGGTCCAGCGCGGCCGTTACGCGCCACTTCAATCGTTTCGCCCAGGTGGCGCTCGACAGCGTGCGCGACTGGAAGTTCTCGATCGCGCAGCAGGACAGCATGCCTTGCGCCAGGGACGTCAGCTACGTGACCACGATCAGATTCCAGTATGATTAGCGGAGCGCCTCTGACAAGTCAACTGATACAGTCTCGAGTTTTGATTGGTAGGCAGTTTTCGAGTACTCGACTCAATCGCAGACATGACGCTCGCTCACGGCGTGCCGGAGCTTGAAGTGCATGAAACCCGACAGACCCAGGCTGACCAAGGAGGCCCTATGCGTTTGAATACCCCGTTTCTCATGATACTTGTTATCGGGTTGACAGTGACCGGCGCCGCCGCGTTAGCCGATGGTGGCATCGGCTATCGTCAGGTCGCCGACATGCTCTACGAACAAGCGCTTGCCAACCGGACAGTGTACACCAAGGAGATCATCCAGCGGCTCACCGTCGACAACCAAGTGCTTCACGCCTCGGAAGACTATATGAAAACCAATGGGTTGCCCTTGCCTGCGCAGATGTTCAGGGCTAGTTCCGAAGAGCTTCTCGGAGCCACGGACACGTTCTGGCTTTCGCTTCGCGCGGTCGATCCGATCAACCTGGCTAGCGGACCCATTACACCGGTCGAGGAGGAGGGCCTTCGCTTCGTGCTGGCCAACCCGTTGGAGCGGTTTTACGCCCAGGAGAAAGACCTGAGCGGTCGGCAGAGCTTTGTTGCCGTTTATCCGGACGTGGCCACGGCCCAAGCCTGTGTCAGTTGCCATAACGGCCATCCCAGTTCGCCAAGACGAGATTTCGAGTTGGGTGACGTCATGGGAGGCATCGTCATCCGGCTCTTCATCGACGGGGAGTGATTCCGGTCTCGCACGGGTTCGGTTGGACGCGCCGATTGTCGTCGTCCGCAAGTTTCCAGGGGACCCCTGTCGCCGCGTTTGGCGCTTGCCGTCTCGCTGCCAGCCGTCCTTTGACGCAGGGTGTCCAAGAACGCCGGCTCCCCGCTCGTTGGATCGTCGTTCCCGAGTCGGTCGGTCTCGCCTCGCTCGGGCGCCTCCATCGAAGACCGTTTCGGTTCTTGCTGGCTACCTGACCGCATCTTTGGAATTCGGACAACGACGGAGGCCGTTGTGGTGAAATTTGTCCCTGTGCTGGCGCGGGTGTTGGCCGATCCGGAAAACCAGCTGCTCCTTGAGTCGGATCCTGACATCGCGACTTCGGTCGAGGCGGCGACGTGGCCGACAACGAATGGATCGCCCGCCGCGCTCTCCGTCCGCGACGGGATGCGTGCTCGGCCATTCCGGGATGCTGAGTTTCCCGGTGGCCACGCGGTTCGCCGGCGTTCCCGCCCTCCGGGCGGCGCGTCCTCCCTCACGTTCTAATTTCCGCTCGCGATCTCGACGACAAGGGACTATCATTGCCCCATGGTTCCGGACAGGATCGACGAGGCGGTGCTGGCGCTTTTGTATCTCGGGATACACGATCCCATGCGCTCAATTCCGGGTGCACGCACCTGGAAGTCCTTTGACCGGGAGGCCATGGAACGCCTTTGCCGAAAGGGCCTGATTTCCGATCCCGACACCGAGGCAACGTCGGTGATGCTGACCGAAGCTGGCCTGCGCGAGTCGGAAGCCGCATTCCGCCGGTTATTCGACTCCGAGGACCGAACCGCTCCACCGGCCTAGCCGGCGGTCCCGCCTGGGCGGACCGATCCTCCATGGACTGGCCGCGACCGGCCTCGGATCGCCAGCCCCGACTTCGTCCTCGTCGGCGGTCGCGAGTGGTTCATCCGCCCGATCCCGACGCCCGGCTCCGTTTCCCTCGGTTGTCGAACACCGATTCCCGCTCATGGCAAAACGATACGGGATTGGCCGACCCATCGCCCCAGTGACCGGAACATACCGACCGCCAACGAGCCGGCGTCGCGCACGCACCCCGAGCCCGACTTCGACAACTCAGACCGTAATTCGGTCGATTTAAGTGTTTTTTCGTCGGTTGTGGTGATGTAACTCACTGTTTTTGTTGATCTCGGGTTCGTCGAACGCGCGGTAGTGCCGACTTTGGTCCTTGACTGGGCTTGCCATTCGGGCAGGCTGTGCCAGCATGTTCGTTCGGGCCAAGAGGCGTTTCAAGGACGGCAAGGAACACCGCTATTGGAGTGTGGTGGAGAATGCCCGCAACCCGAACGGACGGGTCATTCAGCGGCAAGTGCTCTACCTGGGGGAGATCAACGACAGCCAGCGCGCCGCGTGGTGTCGCTCGATTGAGTTGCTGTGCGGCGAGTCGAGTCCGAAGTCGGTGGCGCTGTTTCCCGCGGACCGCGAAGCTCCCGAGTTGGACTGCGAGGTGGTGCAGGTCGACCTCCAGTCCTTGCGGCTGCGCCGGCCGCGTCAGTGGGGCGCGTGTTGGTTGGCGCTGACGTTGTGGGAGCATCTGGCACTGGATCGGTTCTGGGGGGAGAGGCTGCCGGTAAGGGCACCCGGTGGCTGGACGTCTTGAAGACTTTGGTCTGCTATCAGTTGATCGATCCGGGCAGCGAGTGGCGTCTGCACCGGCACTGGTACGAGCACAGCGCCATGAGGGATTTGTTGGGCCGGCCGGCGGAGGTGCTGGGCGGCCATACGCTGTATCGCTGCCTGGACAAGCTGGTGGAGCACAAGAGTGCGTTTTTCTCGTTTCTCAAGGAACGCTGGGAGACGTTGTTCGACGCTCGTTTCGACGTGCTGCTCTACGATCTGAGTTCCACTTATTTTGAGAGCGACCCGCCGTTCTCCGACAAGCACGCCTTTGGATACAGCCGGGATCTGAGTTTTCACGCTGCCGTCACCTCGACCGCCCTGAATGCACCCTCACCACTCGGACAGGGCCGTAACGCGTACCAGAACACCCTCTACTGTGTGCGATAGTCTCACGAAATCGAATCCTTGAGCAGACGCACTACCAAACAATTCGATGCCACTGTCCGAATTTTCGCTGGTCCGGATTCAGCCGGTCGGTGTATTGTCCGAATCGTCGTTGATGTCCGCACCCAGGTAATCACGTTAGGGACAATGCCTGTTGAATCGACAGCATCACGGCCCAAACCGCGATTGCCGTGGCCTGCTGCGAGCGTTCTCCAACGATTTGTTGTCGCCGCGCGAATCATGGCCTGCGATGGCTTTTGCATCCACTGACAACGGAGGCTCTCTTGGTATGTCTGTTTGAGGGCGAATCGAGATCGGATCCGCCAATCGACTCGAATTTCGCTTCCAGGCCGGATGGTTTTCGGCGGTTCGTGATCCTGTTCGTGGGGTTCGCCCTGTTCGCGTCGGTTCCGAGCTATGCTGGCCAAGCTGACGTAAACGTGCCCATGCGCCGCGACATCAGCGCCACCGTCATAGACCGGGCAGACGCGGCTCCTGACGACGTTGTGATGGTCACCGAGTTGGTGCGGCAAGAAATCGAGATGCTTCGACGGGAACTGGGCGTCGATGACTTTCCGCCGCGGGCTGAGTCGCACGAGAACCGCAGGCCGATCCACGTGTACGTGAAAGCGCTGGAAGTCCTGTCGAAAGTGGCTGCGGTGCAACGTCGTCTAGGGGTCCCGGAAAGTTCGGTTCCGGGCATGCCGCTGGCCGGGCTTTCTTCCGACGACATGCTTCTGGTGCTGCAGGACATTGTCGGCGGCATACGGGCGATCAAGACGCAAATGGTCATCGAATCCGACGTCGACACCGGTACGTTGTCGACGCCGCGGACACTGTCCGCGGCCTACAAGAACCTCGCTGACTCGTCCGCCATGCTCGATGGGCTTGTGGGACGCGGCTTGACAACGGAGCAGGTTTTTCGGGGTGTCAGGTCGGTCGCCGAGGATCTGAACCTGGTCGCAGCGGAACTCCAGGTAGCATTGGAGGCAAACACGCCGGTGGTTGCCGATGTAAGGGAATCGGCCGACGTTGCTCAGCAAGCCCTACGCGCCGCCTACAAGGTCGTTTTACTGCAGTCCAGGCTGGGACTGGAGCCCTCGGCGGTTCCTACGTTGACGCTTGTGCGGGTGACTCCTGCAGAAGCCTACGATCTGATCGGAATACTGCGGGCCGAGTTGGCGCGAATCAAGTGGCATCTCGGAATCAACATGCCAGCGCCGGAAATCACAGAACTGTCCCAGGCGCGAAATCTTGTTGACGTATTCGCCCAGATGCTCCTCGTCGTGCGAAATCTTGACCTGCTCGCTGCCGGTATCGAGAGCTAGCGCAAGCGCGAAAAAAACAGATCGGTGCCGCGCTTGACCGCCCCCTCTGGAAGGACACGACCAATGACCAAACGCAAGACCATCGGACCCGTTCTGGCTGTGATCGTCTCAGCCGGTGCGACGACCGCCCATGGCCAAACCCTGGATACCGGAGATACGGCCTGGATCGCTACTTCCAGTGTGCTTGTGTTGTTCATGACGATCCCGGGCCTCGCACTGTTGTACGGCGGCCTCGTCAGGGCGAACAACGTGCTCTCCGTACTGCTCCAGTGCTTTGCGATCACGTGCATCATCAGCTTGCTGTGGTTTGTTGCGGGCTATAGCCTCGCTTTCGGCAATTCTGTATCGCAGTTGGTCGGCGACACGAGCAGGTTCTTCTATCAGGGCCTGGCCGAGGACGCGCTGATCGGGTCGGTACCGGAATCGATATTCGCAACCTTCCAATTGACCTTTGCGATCATCGCACCGGCCCTGATCGTCGGTGCCTTCGTTGAACGCATGCGTTTTTCGGCCGTTCTCCTGTTCACGTCATTGTGGTCCCTCCTCGTCTATTCGCCTGTTGCGCACTGGATTTGGGGCGGTGGCTGGCTTGGCGGACTCGGTTTCCTCGATTACGCCGGCGGCACGGTCGTTCACGTAACGGCGGGTACGGCGGCGCTGGTTGCCGCCGTTGTGCTCGGCCCGCGCCAGGGCTTTCCGGAACGGACCAAGCCGCCTCACAGCACCGTCCTGTCGGTGGTCGGCGCCGCGATGCTCTGGGTCGGCTGGTTCGGCTTCAACGGCGGCAGTGCGCTCGCTGCCAACGGAGACGCAACGATGTCCATCGTCGTCACCCAGTTATCCGCGTCCGTGGGCGCGCTGGTCTGGATGGGCTTGGAATGGAGCCGTCACGGCAAGCCCACGGCGCTCGGCGCGATCATCGGCATGATCGCCGGACTTGCGAGCATCACGCCCGCCGCTGGATTCGTCAATCCGTCCGGCGCTATAGCGATGGCTCTTGTCGGCAGCTTCCTGTGCTTCCTCATGACAGGTTTTGTCAAGCGTACGCTCAAAATTGACGATTCGCTGGACGTCTTCCCCGTGCACGCCGTTGGAGGCGGGTTTGGCACCGTGCTCGCTGCGGTGTTCGCGAGCGATGCGCTTGGCATGTTCGCGGGTCAACACCGAATTTCCATCGCCGACCAGGTGGCGGTCCAAGCGCTCGGGGTGATTGCAGTCGCGGCTTATACCGCCCTGATGACAGTCGTGGTATTGAAGGTCGTCGGTGCGATGGTGTCGAACCGCGTATCCGCCAAGGACGAGACCGATGGTCTCGATCTGGTGCTCCACGGTGAGCGCGGCTATGCAATGCCGGAGGCGGAAGGAATCCGGGATGGGGATGCCAAGGCGGCACCGAAACCGGACAGTGAGGTGTCGGCTTGAAATCGCGACGCGCGATTACCGCGGTGTTTCTGGCGCTCGGCCTCCTGGCGACCGCGACCGGACGCGCAGATTTTCTGGCCTACGCAGTGGGCCAAGGTTCCAGTCCGCTGCCGGAATCCATTGACGGGATCGACCCAACATACCTCGTGGAACTACACTGGACGTACCGGGGTGGGCGTTCGCCCGTCTCTGTTCTGCCCGTCACTGACGCGACCCAAACGAGTTCCGGTTTCGCTCGCACGGCTACTTCCGGGAATGGCGTTCCCGTCGTCGCGATTCACGCGGCCTTGACGGAGACCTTGCGCCGAACGGGGCGATTCGACGTCTCCGCCGCTACGTCCGACGTCACGCCGGAAACAACGCTGTCCAACGGTCATACGCTGCATGTCACCGTGACGCGCTACGAGTCCAGCGTCACCAAACGAGTGTCCAGCCCGCGCGCGTTACGAAGTCACCAGCCACAGGTCGAGCAAGGTCGTGTTGCCTTGCGCATTCGTCTGCTCGGATCGGTAGGAGAGATGGTCGTGGCCGGTCCATTCGAGACTGTCGTCGATGAAGCGCGACCGGATTTCGTAAACGAACTCACCGATGCCGGAGAGTCGCCTGCCGTATGGCGGACTGCGGTTGGCCAAGCGACGCTTGCAACCATAAACAAAAGCGTCTACGAGATCGTGAAATCCGTAGGGCCGTTGCCCGTGACCGGCCTTGTTGTGAAGGTCGTGGACGATCGGCTCTGGCTGAACTTCGGCGAAGGTGTCGTTTCGGTCGGCGACAAACTGGAGGTGGCCACCGCAGGCGAACAGCTTGTCGATCCCGAGACCGGTTTCGACCTCGGTGGGATGGAAACCAAGCTGGCCACGCTCCGCGTGGTCCATGTTGCGGAGCGCTTCAGCATTGCCGACATTGTGTCGGCAACTGCAACGCCGAGCCGCGGCGACCGCGTTCGCTCAACGTCCGCTCCACGAGACTTCCAGTTCGCTCCAGCTTGGAATCCCTCCGGGGGATGATCGTTCAATGCAGTCCATCGCTTCTGGTCGTCAAGCGCACGTGCCGGCCGATGCAAACCGAAAAGGGGTTCTGACATGAAGAGACTACTGATCGCGCTGCTCCTGTGCGGGTCGGGTTACGTATCCGCAGCGGAGTTTTCCGGCAACGTCGGTTATTTCAGCGACTACCGCTTCCGCGGTATTTCGCAGGGAGACCGTTCCCCGGCCATCCAGGGCGGATTCGACATCGCTTTCGATGGCGGCTTCTACCTCGGCACCTGGGCCTCGAACGTCGCCCCGTGGTCCGACGGCACTATCGAGCTCGACTGGTATGGTGGCTGGGCCATGGACCTGAACGACAGTTCAGCCATCGACATCGGCGTCTGGTACTACGGCTATCCGGAAGACAATGCCGATCCAGGCCTCGATTTCGTCGAGATCTACGGCAACTACTCCTTCCAGGACTTCACCCTGGGCGTCGCGTATTCGCCGGACTACTTCGCGGAAACAGACAGCTTTTTCTATGTCTTCGGCGATTACTCCTTCGGTCTCACCGACAACCTGTCCCTGGACTTTCACCTGGGCTTCAACATCTTCAACGACAAGGATGCGGGCGCCGCCTTCGGCATCGGCGAGGTTGGCGATCCCAAGGATCAGTACATCGACTACGCCATCGGCCTGTCGACTTCGGCAATGGGTGTGGACTGGGGCCTGCAGTTCATCGGCACCGACCTCAGCGACGCCGAGTGCTTCGACGGCTTCGAGGGGTGCGAAGAGACGATCGTGGTTTCGGTATCGAAGAGCATGTAAGGCCCGATTGGCCCGAGTGCGCATAGGCGGACATCATGAAGAATCCTCTGAATTCAGCCAATTCTACGGCGGAAAGGGGGGCCAAGAAGTCCTGCAAGCCCTGCGGACGGGCGCTGATCCGGGAGAACACGTACCGGCCAAATCCGAAGCGTCCCGCCACGGGCTTGCGGTGAAACCGTCATTTGAGCGCGACGACAAAAAAACCGATCGACGATGGGAACCTTTGGCGCATAGTTCGGTCTGATTCACTGTCAACAGACGGGCAGATACATCCGGATCCCCGCACAAGGGATCTGGAGAAACGGTCCTAACCCGACCTATTCATGAATAAACTACTGCGGCCGTCAATAGCAGCGAAATCACTGGGCGTGCTCCCGCCGCGTGCTCAACGTGCTGTAAGCACGCCTCCGCGCGCTCTGGTCCGCGCCACCCAGTGCTTTCACTACTCTTGCCAGCCTCGCTACGTTCATTCACGAATAGGTCGGGCTAG
>CAZFGB010000007.1:0-6956 GCA_964518405.1 uncultured Pseudomonadales bacterium
GTGGAGGCGGTGGTGCAGGAGGGGGCGGGGCCGGCGGCGGAGTCGGCGCGCCACCGCCGCCCCCGCAACCGCCGATGGCGAGACAGGCAACTATGAATGGTAGACAGTGGCGTGGCATGCGTTCCTCGCCGCAATCATCATTCATGGAACCCGAGCGGGCAATATGTTCGGGGGAGGCGGAGGTCAGGTCTGTTGGGGGCGTTCGACGCGAAAGTGTATGATCCCCGCGAGCGTGGACGGGGTGGAGAACACCGGTCTGACATAGTGGAAAGAAGAAGACGTCTCGGCCGTGGATTGGACGCAATGCTAGGCGGCGTGCGGCCCGAGGCGCCGGTCGCCCCGACGCCGGGTTTCGACGAAGTCGGCGTGGACGAAGTGCATCGAAGCCCGCACCAGCCGCGGCTTCACATCCCGGATGAAGGGATCGAGGAACTGGCGGCGTCCATTGAGTCCCAGGGCCTCATGCAGCCCATAGTGGTGCGCCCCCGCTCCGGGGGCGGTTACGAACTGATCGCCGGAGAGCGGCGCTGGCGCGCGGCCCAGAGGGCTGGCGTGGACCGTATCCCGGCGATTGTCAGGGACGTGGACGACAGCCAGGCCATGGCCATGGCGCTGATCGAGAATATCCAGCGTGAAGCATTGACGCCGCTGGAAGAGGCGTCCGGGTTGCGGCGCTTGCTGGAAGAGTTCGGCATGACGCACGAGGAGGCCGCCGCCGCCGTGGGCAAGTCGCGGCCCGCGGTGTCCAACCTACTGCGCCTGCTTGATCTCGGCGACGTCGCGCGCGAACTGCTGCAATCCGGCGACATTGAAATGGGCCATGCCCGGGCGCTGCTGCCGCTGGACGAAGTGACGCAGGCGGGCATCGCCCGTCTGGCCGCGGAAAAGGGACTCTCCGTGCGTCAGACGGAAGCGTTGGTGCGGCGTGCCCAGGCGGGTCCGGCGACCTCAACGCCGACGCGGATGCGCGATCCCGATACGCTGCGGCTCGAACGGGAACTGTCCGACAGAATCGGTGCGCCCGTCGCCATTTCGCACACCAGGAAAGGCAGGGGCAAGCTGGTCATTTCGTACACGAACCTCGACGAACTCGACGGCATTCTCGAGCGTCTGCGGTAGACAGCCTAATCGCGACATCTGGCGCGCCGCCGACGGGCTGTCCGATGCGCTTCCATCGCACGTTCGCATCCGTATAATGCGCCCGTCGTGTGCGCCGGGGACCGCAAGCGCTTGAGCGATGGCGGCACCGTTTCGCATCGTGGGCCTGCAAGTCGCCGCCGTCTTGGCGGTGTGCCTGTTGATGTTGTTCAGTGGTTTTCGCCAAGCGGCTTCGGCTTTGCTCGGCGGAGCGGTGATCGCGCTGCCTAATGCGCAGTTCGCCATCGGCGCGGCGCGTCGGCTGTCTCTCGATGGTGACGACGCGCGGCTGGGCGAGGCCAGGCGGTTGATTGGTCAGGGCGCATTCAAGTGGTTGCTGGCCGCGGTCTTGATGGCGCTGGTGTTTTCCCTGACGACGGTGGCGCCGCTGGGATTTTTCGCCGCGCTGACGGTCGCGGTCATGGTACAGATGATCGCTCCGTTGCTGCCGTGGGTAGGCCGCTGAGCAGACCGCAACAACAGGATGGCGGCGCACAAGCACGGGAAACGAAGACGAGATCAAGCTTGACGCAGGACCCCGCATAAGATCATGGCCGAGAGCTCGGGCGAATACATCCAGCACCACCTGACCAACCTCACTTACGGTCGGCACCCGGACGGCTCGTGGGGCTTCGCATCGAATGCTCAGGAAGCGGCGGACATGGGCTTCGCGGCGATCAATGTCGACTCGATGGGGTGGGCGATCGGCCTCGGCATCCTTTTCTGCGTGGTGTTCCGGATCGCGGCCAGCCGCGCCACTGCCGGGGTGCCCGGCAGGCTCCAGAACGCGGTGGAGATGCTGGTGGATTTCATCGACGACACCGTGTCGTCCATATTCAGTCATCGCAACGAACTCATCGCGCCGCTTGCGCTCACGATCTTCGTGTGGGTTTTCCTCATGAACCTGATGGATCTCGTACCCGTGGACTGGATTCCGCAGCTCGCCCACGCGCTCGGCGTGCCTTACATGAAGATCGTGCCCACCACGGACCCCAATGTGACGATGGGAATGGCGCTCACCGTGTTCGCTCTCATCCTCTTCTACAGCATTCGCCAGAAGGGGCCGGTGGGGTTCCTGAAGGAACTCGCCTTCCACCCGTTTCCGAAGATCCTGGCGCCGATCAACTTCATCCTCGAAGGGGTCACGCTTCTGGCGAAGCCCCTGTCGCTCGGTTTGCGGTTGTTCGGCAACCTCTATGCCGGCGAGATGATCTTCATCCTCATTGCCCTGATGTACTCGGGCTGGATGATCGGTGTTTTCGGCGGGGTGCTGCAGTGGGCCTGGGCGGTGTTCCATGTGCTCATCATCATTCTGCAAGCCTTCATCTTCGCGGTTCTCACGGTCGTCTACCTGGCGCAGGCGTATGAAGTCGAGGAAGAGCACTGAGCGAATGGAAGGCAAAGCGGTGCAAACAACAGTCAACGGCCGAAAGGCGTAGCAAGGAGTGTCTTAATCGTGGAACTAGCGGTTCTTTTGTATGTCGCGGGCGGCGTGATGATGGGGCTTGGCGCGGTCGGCGCCGCCATCGGCGTGGGGGTTCTGGGCGGCAAGTTTCTGGAAGGCGTCGCGCGCCAGCCTGAACTCCTGCCGATGCTCCGAACGCAGCTCTTCATCGTGCTCGGCCTGGTGGACGCGGTACCGATGATCGCGGTCGGTATCGGCCTGTACGTGATATTTGCGGTCGGCGGGTAATCCGTCGGTCAAGTCGGTCAACGTGCCTGATAAAGGCAAGGAGAGGCAAGGCAGATGAACATCACCGCTACGCTCCTCGCGCAGTCCGTTGTTTTCCTCATCTTCGTGTGGTTCTGCCACCGGTTCATCTGGCCGTTTCTGCGCCAGGCCATGCGCGAGCGGCAGCAGACGATTGCCGATGGCCTGGAAGCGGCGGAGCGGGCGCAGCAGGACCTCGCGGCGGCGCAGGACCGGGCCGACGCCCGACTCCGCGAGGCGAGGGAAGAGGCGCGGCAGATCGTCGATCAGGCGCGGGGACAAGCCGCGCAGATGATCGAACAGGCGAGAACCGAAGTGCGAGAAGAGGGCGAACGCCTGAAACAGGCGGCGAATGCGGAAATAGAGCAGGACGTCAACCGCGTGAAGGAGGCGTTGCGCGGGCAGGTCGCGACGCTCGCGGTCGAGGGCGCGGAGAGGATACTGTCCGCCAGCATCGACAGGCGACGCCATAGCGAACTCCTGGACCGGCTCGCGGCAGAGCTTTGAGCGTCTGATGGCTGAACTGGCGACCCTTGCCCGACCCTACGCCAATGCGGCGTTCGACCTCGCCCGCGCGCGGGGCGACCAGGATCGCTGGTCGCGGACGCTCGACTTCCTGTCGCAGGCGCTTCGCGAACCGGGCTTGCGGGCGCTCGTCGCGGCGCCCGTCGCGGACGCGCAGAAGGCGCGCGAGGTCCTTGAACTGTTGGCCGCGGAGTTCGGCGAGGTCACGGAACCGGTGCGCCGGTTCGTGCAGGTGCTTGCATCGAACAAGCGGTTGGCCCTGCTGGGCGAGATCGGCGAGCAGTTCGAGGCGCTGAAGGCGGAGGCCGAGAAGACGCTCGACATAGAAGTGACTTCGGCGGTGGAGATGACGAGCGACGAGATCGAGCGGTTGAGCGCGGCGCTCAAGGCGAGGTTCGAGCGGGAAATCGAAGTCAGCACGGCGGTGGACGAAAGCCTGATCGGCGGCGCCGTGGTCCGCGCCGGCGATACCGTCGTCGACGGCTCGGTGCGAGGGAAGTTGGAGAAACTGGCCGAATCGCTGGCGAGAACCTAAGCGTAGGCGGCGGACCCGGGCTCAAGCGGGCGCGGGCGAACGAGAGGACATACCGAATGCAGCAACTCAATCCTTCAGAAATCAGCGACATCATCAAGCAACGGATCGAGAACCTCGATGTCTCGTCCCAGGCGCAGAACGAGGGAACGATCATCGGCGTGTCGGACGGGATCATTCGCATCCACGGACTCGCCGAAGCGCAGTACGGCGAAATGATCGAGTTTTCCGGCGGCCTCTACGGCATGGCGCTGAACCTTGAGCGCGATTCCGTGGGCGTCGTGGTCCTCGGCGACTACAAGAGCCTGTCCGAAGGCATGACGGCGCGCTGCACGAAGCGGATTCTCGAGGTGCCGGTGGGCCCGGAACTGCTCGGCCGCGTGGTGGACGCCCTCGGAAATCCCATCGACGGCAAGGGCCCGGTGGAAGCGCAGGCCACGCTGCCGATCGAACGCGTCGCGCCGGGCGTCATCGCCCGCCAGTCCGTCTCCCAGCCGGTGCAGATGGGGATCAAGTGCATCGACGCGATGGTGCCAGTCGGCCGCGGGCAGCGGGAACTGATCATCGGCGACCGGCAGATCGGCAAGACCGCCATCGCCGTCGACGCGGTGATCAACCAGAAGAACTCCGATATCAAGTGCATCTATGTCGCGATCGGCCAGAAGATGTCGACGATCGCGAACATCGTGCGCACGCTCACCGAAAACGGGGCCATGGACCACACCATCGTCGTGGCGGCGAGCGCATCGGCCCCGGCCCCGATGCAGTTCGTCTCGGCCTATGCCGGCTGCGCGATGGGCGAGTACTTCCGCGACCGCGGCGAGGACGCGCTGGTGATTTACGACGACCTGACGAAACAGGCTTGGGCGTACCGCCAGATATCCTCGCTGCTGCGCCGCCCGCCGGGTCGGGAGGCTTATCCCGGGGATGTCTTCTACCTTCACTCGCGGCTTCTGGAGCGCGCGGCGCGGGTCAACGCGGAATACGTGGAACAGCAGACCGGCGGCGAAGTGAAGGGTCAGACCGGCTCGCTGACGGCGCTGCCGATCATCGAGACCCAGGCCGGCGACGTATCCGCCTTCATCCCCACCAACGTCATTTCCATCACGGATGGCCAGATCATCCTGGAGACCGACCGTTTCAATGCCGGTCTCAGGCCGGCGATGAGTCCGGGTCTTTCAGTCTCGCGGGTCGGCGGTTCCGCCCAGGTTCCGTTCATCAAGCAGATTTCCGGCGGCATCAAGCTCGCGCTGGCGCAGTACCGCGAACTCGCCGCGTTTTCGCAGTTCGCATCGGACCTCGACGAGGCCACCCGGCGGCAGCTCGAACACGGCGAGCGCATCGAAGAACTGATGAAGCAACCCCAGGATGCGCCGATGACGGTGGCTGAAATGGGCGTGTCCCTGTACGCGGCGAACGCTGGGTATCTCGAGGACGTGCCGGTTAACCAGGTGCTCGATTTCGAGCGCGACCTGCTCGCCTACATGCGTACCGAACACGGCGATTGGATGGCCGGCATCACCGAGTCGGGAGCGTTCGACGACGAGATCGAGGCACACATGAAAGAAGCCGTGGAAGCGTTCAAGTCCACGCATAGCTACGGCGACTGACCCCAGAACTGCAGCGCATCGGTAGTAAGAAATGGCCGTCGGCAAGGAAATCAGGAAGAAGATCGGCAGCGTGGAGAACACGCAGAAGATCACCGGCGCCATGCAGCTCGTGGCGGCGAGCAAGATGCGCCGTACGCGGGAGCGCATGGAAGAGGGGCGCCCGTACTCAGACCACATCCGGCAGGTGATCGGTCACCTGGCGAACTCGAATCCGGAGTATCGCCATGGCTACATGAACGCCCGCGAGGTGCGGCGCATGGGCTATATCGTCGTGTCGACGGACAAGGGACTCTGCGGAGGCCTGAACGCGAACCTGTTCCGGGAACTGGTGCGCACGATGGCGGAGTGGGACGCGCAGGGCGTGGAGATCGACCTGACGTTGATCGGCAACAAGGCGGCCGCGTTCTTCCGCGCGTTCGGCGGCAATGTTGTCGCGACCATCAACAACATTGGCGAGCAGCCGGCGGTCGAGACGCTGATCGGTGGCGTCAAGGTGATGCTGGACGCCTTCGAGGCGGGCGACATAGACCGGCTCGACATCATCTCCAACGAGTTCGTCAACACGATGACCCAGCGGCCGACGATCAGGCAACTCCTGCCTCTCAACCCGGAAGACGACGAAGCCATGAAGCGGCGGTGGGACTACATCTACGAGCCGGACGCGAGGCAACTGGTCGACGGCCTGGTGACACGGTTCATCGAGGCGCAGGTCTACCACGCAGTGATCGAGAACACCGCCTGTGAACAGGCCGCGAAGATGATCGCGATGAAGAACGCGACGGACGCTGCGGAAGAACTCATCGACGAACTGACGTTGCTTTACAACAACGCGCGCCAGGCGTCGATCACGCAGGAAATCGCGGAGATCGTCGGCGGCGCGGCGGCGGTGTAGCAACAGGAATACGAATAGGGGACACAACACGCATGAGCAGCGGCAAAATCGTCCAGATCATCGGCGCCGTAATCGACGTCGAGTTTCCGCGGGAGGAGGTCCCGAAGGTCTACGACGCCCTCCTCGTCACGGATCGCGGACTGACGCTCGAGGTGCAGCAGCAACTCGGCGATGGCGTCGTGCGTACCATCGCCATGGGATCGTCGGAGGGCGTTGCACGCGGGCTCTCGGTCACGAACACGGGACAGCCCATCGCCATCCCCGTGGGCGAGGAGACCCTCGGCCGCATCATGAACGTGCTCGGCGACGCCATCGACGAGAAGGGCCCGATCAACGCCCGCCAGCGCCTCCCCATCCACCGGGATCCGCCGACGTTCGAGGACCAGAAGGGCGACATCGAACTGCTTGAGACGGGCGTGAAGGTCATCGACCTCATGTGCCCCATGGCGAGGGGCGGCAAGGTGGGCCTGTTCGGTGGCGCCGGGGTCGGCAAGACCGTGACCATGCTGGAGTTGATCCGCAACATCGCCATCGAGCACTCGGGACTTT
>CAZFGB010000008.1:0-14806 GCA_964518405.1 uncultured Pseudomonadales bacterium
GCTACTTCACCGACGTGAACTCTCTCAAAACGTACGTGGACCGCGAGGTCCTCGTGGTCGAGGACGCGGCCTGAGATGGTGACGTTCAACGCGATAGACGTGGAAACGGCCAACGCCGATCGGGCCAGCATCTGCCAGATCGGCATTGTCCATGTGCGGGGCGGCAGGGTCGTGGATCGGTGGCAGACGCTCGTGAACCCGGAGGACTGGTTCGATCCGTGGAACGTGTCGATCCATGGGATTGACGAAAGGGACGTGCGAAAGAGTCCGACGCTGCCCGAGGTGCGCGACGAACTGCGCCGACGGCTCCGCGGCTCGGTGTTGGTTAGCCACACGTCCTTCGACCGCGTGGCGTTCGAGCGGGCGATGACGCGGTACGACCTCGAACAGCTCCAGGTGACGTGGCTCGACAGCGCCAGGATCGTGCGCCGGGCGTGGCCGGACCGCTACGGCCAAAGGGGATACGGCCTCAAGAACGTGGCGAACGATCTGGACGTTTCCTTCGCTCACCACGACGCGCTGGAGGACGCCCGGGCAGCCGCGGAGGTCGTGCTTCACGCGTGCGTGGCAACCGACACCGACATAGAGGGTTGGCTGAAACGTGTGAACCGGCCCATCTTCCCGCCATCGTCTGAGTCGCTGCGGCGCGAGGGAAACGCAGAGGGCGCACTGTTCGGAGAGTCGCTGGTATTCACCGGCGCACTGGCCATTCCGCGGCGGGAGGCGGCTGACATGGCTGCTCGCGCCGGGTGTAACGTAGCCGCCAACGTCAGCGGGAAGACCACCCTGCTCGTTGTGGGCACTCAGGACAGGAGCAAGCTCAAGGGCTACGAAAAGAGCACGAAACACCGGAAGGCGGAAACTCTCATCGAGCGGGGTGCGGAAATCCAGATTCTGTCAGAAAGCGACTTTTCGGAGCTCATCAGCCAGGGCTAGGAGTTCGCGGGCGATGAGACCGGTCAGGGAGACTGTGGTCGCGGCTTTGCGTTGCCTAGGCGAGGAATTCACGGCGGACAGCCTCGCCTACATGGCGCTGACCTCGAAGGACGAGAGATTGCTTTGCGGCGCGTTGGCGCGGCGTCTGCACGAGGAGTTTGCTGACGACGCGGAGACAGTCGTCCGGCGCGAATGGCCGACGCCGGCGAACACCCGCAAGAGAGTGGACGTCGCAGTGCTGCGGGCGGGCAAGCCGGTCGCGCTGATCGAGGCAAAGGCGGCGATGTCGTTCGACTTGGTGAGGGGAGCGGGTGGAGGTTTCCCGGTGCCCAACGTGCTGGAGGACGTTGGGAAGCTGCGTGGGGTCGATGTCGCGGAAAGGCGCTTCGCATTGCTGTTCGTTACGAACACCAAGGAGTTGCCGAGCGACAAACACGACGCGGCCTTGCCGTACGCGGAGGAAAGGCGGCGGTACGGCGTCATCGAGGAGCCAAGAATGAAGGCCGGATTCAGGCGCTTTCTGAGTGCGGTGGGTCACCTTCCTGTTGTTGACCAAGGGCGAGTGACCGTCGGGGTCGCCTTCGGCGTAGAAGTGGAAGTCCTGTATTGGCTGTTGGAGGTTTGAACCGCGCGGAGGGAGCATACGCGCGTGACACTGCGACGTGGTCCTAAAAGCCGTCGGACGTGGCGGCTGAAGGCGAGGCGGATGTTGACCAGCAGTCTGCTGGATAGTCAGTGACCGGACAGTACGGCGCCAGGAGTGCCGTCAGAAGCCGCTAGCGTAGTCGTTGGCGAACTGCGGTACGGCGTCCTTTTCCCGAATGAAGCTGGCATTGACGTCGAACCGCAAGAGCTCTTGATACCGCCGCGCAGCTTCGGGATCGACGTCGACGATGTAGAAAGGCGGCGGCGGGTCCCGCCGGACTGTGGCCATAAAGAGCCTCATGCCGAGGTCGGAAGGTGGAAGGCTGTATCCGATGACGAAAACCCTATCGGCTGTGCTAAGCGCGTCGGCTGCTTCAAGCCAGACGCGATTGACGGTCTCGTTCCTGAAGTAGGTTGTTTTCTCGGTGACCGGCGGGATGATCAGAGTCTCCTTGTCCGCATGTCGGCGCTCGTCCCCGGCGGCAGCAACCCCGAACGCCGGCACGTCCGCGTACAGGATGTTCTCCCCGTAGAAGTCGGGGCGGCCCGAGTAGTACCAGTTGGCGGAGCCATGGAGCTTCAATAGCGTGAACGTAGTCCGTTCCGGTGGCGCCCATGCGCCGTACCCTGCTCTTCCACCCACGTACGTGAAGTAGCGCGGGTAGAGGTTAGCCAGATGGATTTGGTGGAGCTCTGGATCGTCACCGGCTTCATCCGGGCTTTCCGTGGGCACGCGAAGCCCGCGTGCAACGCGTTCAACCAGAGTGTCGTAATTCAGCGTGATGACTACGGATCGACGGTCGTGCCAAGCCCTGAGGAGGCGTTCCAGCCACCCTGGTGGCTCACCCGAGACAGCTTGCAGGGTGCGCTCTGTGACGATCGTGCAGATGTCTCGCCGGATCGTGCTAGCGACGGAAAGGTGGTGCTGGTTCTGTTCCACGCGAAGCCAAGGTTGCTCTTGGGAGAGGTAGGTCATCCACAGTTCGACGTTGTGGCCGAGCTTGGTGAGGCGATCGGCGAGGTCGGAGTCGTGCCTTTGGATGGACGGCATGACGCGTGAACTGAGTTCCTGAATGGTTGGCATCGCCGTGCTGATGGCCTTGGAGAAACCAGCGCCGAGAACGAGCACGTCACCAGACATTGGATTCGGTGCGAAGCGGGCAAGTGGATTGCGGACTGCACGGACTGAATGCGGCGGGACAGGAGCGGGGACCGGCAGTGTAGTGGGAACTGAAGTGGGTACGGACCAATTTCTTGCGAAGAAACGCTATGTATGACAATAGCTTATTCCGTAAGTTTGGCGTCCCCTAGGGGAGTCGAACCCCTGTTACTGGGATGAAAACCCAGTGTCCTAGGCCTCTAGACGAAGGGGACGCAGGAAAGGCGCGGATTCTAAGACCCGCGTAAAGTGGTTTCAACACAAAGTCGCGCGGTCTACAGTGCGCGGTCTGTCTCTCGGGGGAGGGTTCGTGCGGCCCCTACACCTATACCTCGCCGGTACGGCCGGTTGGTTCGCCTCGCACGGCATCCAGGGCGTCATGTTCGCTTGGCTTGTGGCCATCGTGCTGCGGGAATCTCCGCAGATGGTGGGCGTTGCGCAGATGGCCATGCTCATGCCGGCGCTGCTGTTCATGCTGATCGGCGGCAGCCTGGCGGATCACTATGGGGGACGCCGCACGGCAGTCCTGGCGCAGGCCCTCGCCGTGGTTCCCGTATTGGGGTTGCTGCTCGTGATCGCCGCGGAGCGATTGACCTTCGGCATCATGGTCGCCTATGCGCTGATGATGGGGTTCGCCCAGGCTTTCGTCACACCCGGGCGGGACGGACTCCTGAACCAGGTCGCGCAGGGCGGGATACAAGGCGCTGTCGTTCGCGTAACGATGGTTCAATTCGGGGCGCAACTGATCGCTTTTGTCATCGTGGCCCTGACGGACCGGATCGGCCCTCTCCCGGTGATCGCGTTTCAGGCGACGGTGCTGACGCTCGGCGCGCTCGCCATGAGCCGCATCCCGGTTGCAATGCCGACCCGATCGCGGCCCGAAACCGCCGTATGGCGGGACCTTTTCGCATCGGTCGCCACCGGGTTCGTCACCGTGATGCGCTCGTTGCGGATGCGCATGGTGGTGATCCAGAACTTCGCCGTAGGACTGTTTTTCATGGGGTCCTACATCGTGACGATTCCATTGACCGTGCGGGACGTTTACGGCGGTTCCGCCGGAGATCTGGCCATGGTCAATGCCGCCAACTCCCTCGGCCTCGTGCTGACGGCATACCTTCTCACCCGAGTGGGCCACATACGCCGCCAGGGACGCACGCTGCTGCTGGCCCACGCCGCGGGGGCCGTGATGTTGTGCCTGGCCGGGGCCGGTTTCGACTTCGTGGTTTTTGCCGGATGCATCTTTCTTTGGGGCGGCTGCGGCGGTGTCGCCATGAGCATGGCCCGCGCGATCATGCAGGAGCAGGCGCCCTACGATCAGCGGGGACGAGTGATGGCGTTCTTCTCCTTCTCCATCATGGGCGCGGGTCCGTTCGGCGCGCTGCTCGCCGGTGCCGTGGTGGAATGGTGGGGGCCGGGCAATGCTCTGATAACCGGTGCGGCCGGCATGCTGGCGGTTCTTGCCGTCCTTGCATTGGCTACGCGAGGCGGATTGGGAGACAGGGAACCCGCACGGGCCGAGGCGCGTCCGGGGAGCCGCAAGAGGCGGCACCTGATCGGCTGAAGACAACCGCGATTCAGGTATGATTCCGCGCACCGGCAACCGTGGCAGAAGAACCATGACCAAAGAAAAAAAGCTAAGCCGTCGCGAGTTCATTTCGACGACCTCCAGGACCGCTGCGACCATTCCCGTGGTCGCCGTGTTGGGAGAACGGGCTTTCGGCGAACAGGCCGGTGCGGCGGCAAGGCTAGAGGAGTCGAACCCGACCGCGGTCGCCCTCGGCTATCGCCACGACGCGAACGATGTCGATGTCGACCGCTTCCCCAAGCGAGCCTCGGAAGAGGGCAAGATGCAGTTCTGCGACAACTGCCTGCACTACAAGCCGTCGCAGGACGAAGAGGGCTGGGGACCCTGCGCGATATTCCCCGGATTCAACGTGGCCGCGAAGGGCTGGTGCAACGTCTGGGTGAAGGTCGCGACGTAGTCACCATCGCAGCCGCGCTGCCAACGCGCCCTAGTGATGGGACGGCGGCGGCAACGGCTCCGGTGCCAGTTCGCCGCCGAGATAGACGATTCGCGTCATCCACGTGTAGTCGGACTCCCACGCCATCATGCTCACCAGCACAAGCAGCGCCGCGGGCGGCAGCAGTATCGCCGTGATGAGGGCCACCCGCTCCCAGCGCATGTGCATGAATATGGCGACGATGAACCCCGCCTTCAGCATCATGAAGATAATGATGAGAGACCAGCGCAGATAGCCCTGGAAGCCCGCGTAGTCCACCATGTAGGACGCCGCGCTGAAGACGAACAGCAGTCCCCATATCCAGAAGTAGATGGAGATTGGATGTTGTTGACCGGTTTCTGCCATTGCCTTACCAGAGATAGAAGAACGCGAAAATAAAGACCCAGACGAGATCGACGAAGTGCCAATATAGCCCCGTGATCTCGACGATGTCGTAACCCTTTTCCTCGTAGTGGCCACGCCATACCTTGCTGGCGACGACGGCGAGGTACACAACCCCCGCCGATACGTGCAGGCCGTGGAACCCCGTGATCATGAAGAAGCAGGCGCCGAACTGTGCCGCGCCCATGGGATTGCTCCACGGCCGCACGCCCTCGTCGACGATGAGTTTCGTCCACTCGAAGGCCTGCATGCCGACGAAGCTCGCGCCGAACACGGCGGTCACGATCATGAGCAGGGCTGCCGCCCGTCGTTTGCGGCGATAGCCCATGTTCACGGCCATCGCCATCGTGCCGCTCGACGAGATAAGGATGAAGGTCATGATCGCGATGAGGAGCAGCGGCACCGGGACGCCGAACGCTTCGAGCGCGAATACCTCGCTCGGATTGGGCCACGGCTCGGCCGTCGTCATGCGCACGGTCATGTAACCGGTGAGGAACGACGTGAAGATGAACGTATCCGACAGGAGGAAGATCCACATCATGGCCTTGCCCCAAGGCACGCCACGGAAGACGGCGACGTCGGCCGCCCAGTCGTCGACTAGTTGCAGCCTGGATGCGCTGGATGCTTCGGCCATTCGGTTCCTATGCTCCTATTTCGGTGAGCCTTGTGTGGTTTTCGCCCGCGATTAGAAGTCTATTCGGCCGCGCCGTGGGTTCTCTTCATGGGAGGGACGCCCTTGCGCTGCTCTTTTCATGCGAGGGGCGCCCCCTCGCGCTGCTCTTTTCATGCGAGGGATTCTCCCTCGCGCTCCCTGGCTGAAGGCTCTTTTCCTGCGAGGGGTGCCCCCTCGCGCTCCCCGGCTGAAGGCTCTCATGTAGCGTGCGCCCTCACTTCTTCGTCGGCTACGGGCTCCGACTGGGGAATGAAATCGTCCTCGGCGCCGGGCACGCTGTAGTCGTAAGCCCACCGGTACACCGTCGGCAGTCGCTCCTCCCAGTTGCCGTGGCGCGGCGGAGTTTCCGGAGTCTGCCACTCGAGCGTCGTCGCCTTCCAGGGGTTCGGTCCGGAATCCCGTCCCTTGTAATAGCTGTAGATCAGGTTCCATATGAACAGTATCTGCGCCACGCCGACGATGAGCGCCGCGATGGTGATGCCTTGGTTCAGCAACAGGACGCTGTCGTCGATGATCGCCATTTCGCCGTTCGCGAAGTAGCGCCTCGGTACGCCGACGAATCCCAGATAGTGCATCGGGTAGTAGATCGCATAGGTGCCGAGGAACGTGATCCAGAAATGCGCATGTCCGAGCCTGTCGTCCAGCATCTTGCCGGTCATCTTCGGATACCAGTGATAGATCGCCCCGAAGATGACTAGGATCGGGGACACGCCCATCACCATGTGGAAGTGCGCGACGACGAAATAGGTATCCGATAGAGGAACGTCGACGATGACGTTGCCCAGGAACAGTCCGGTCAATCCGCCAACGACGAAAGTAATGACGAATGCGATGGAAAACAGCATGGGCACCGTCATGTGGATGTTCGCCCGCAGCAGCGTCAGGGTCCAGTTATAGACCTTGATGGCCGTGGGCACCGCGATGATCAGGGTCGTGGTCGCGAAGAAGAATCCGAAGTACGGGTGCATGCCGCTCACATACATGTGATGCGCCCAGACGATGAAGCTCAACACGCCGATGGCGACGATGGCCCAGACCATCATGCGGTAGCCGAAGATGTTCTTGCGGGCGTGGGTGCTGATGAGGTCCGAGACGATGCCGAAGGCGGGCAGGGCGACGATATACACCTCCGGATGGCCGAAGAACCAGAACAGGTGCTGGAACAGCAGCGGGCTGCCGCCGCTGTAGTCGAGCTGCTCGCCGAGAGACGAGATGGCCGGCATGAAGAAGCTGGTGCCGATGGTCTTGTCCAGGATCATCATGACGGCGCTGACAAACAGCGCCGGGAACGCCAGCAGGCCGAGCACGGTCGCCATGAAGATGCCCCATATGGACAGCGGCATGCGCATGAGCGACATGCCGCGGGTGCGCGCCTGCAGGATCGTCGTCACGTAGTTCAGTCCGCCCATGGTGAAGGCGACGATAAACACGGCCAGCGAGACAAGCATGGTCAGGATGCCCCAGTCGACGCCCGGCGTGCCCGGCAGGATCGCCTGCGGCGGATATAGCGTCCACCCCGCGCCGGTGGGGCCGCCCGGTACGAAATAGCTCGCGAGCAGAATCAGGACGGAGAAGAAGTAGACGTGGTAGCTGATCATGTTGACGAACGGGAACACCATGTCCCGCGCGCCGCACATCAGCGGCACAAGGTAGTTGCCGAATCCTCCGAGCAGAAGCGCCGTCAGCAGGTATATCACCATGATCATCCCGTGCATGGTGATGAATTGGTAGTAAGCCTCGGGATCGATGAAGTCGAAGGTATCGGGAAAACCGAGCTGCAGGCGCATCATGCCCGACAGGACCAGTGCCACGAGCCCGACGCCTATGGCGGTTATTCCATACTGAATGGCGATAACCTTGTGGTCCTGGCTGAACCAGTACCTGGTGATCCAGCTATGGGGATGGTGAACGTCGAGCGCTTCCTGATAGGGGATCTGTGCCTCAACCGCCATCGGTGTCTCCTCGATCATCGATCGTCTGGCGCATGGCCGTACGTGTCATGCGTGTACTCATCGTATTGATATAGGCGACGACATCGTTGATCGCGTCGTCATCGCTCAACTGCTTGGACATGAGTCCCATCTGTTTGCCCAGGTTGTCCAGGGGATGGCTCCCGCGAATTCCCTCGCGGAAATTGCGCAATTGCCGAGCCAGGTACCAGTCGTTCATGCCCGCGATTCGGGGAGCGAAAGTTCCATGGCTGCCGCCGCCGTCCGCCCCATGACATACGGTGCACCCGCTATACAGATCGGATCCGTGTTCGACATCTCCGGCAATCGTCTCGGGCGCCGGTTCGTCGGGCAGGGACCGAATATACGCGATGACGTTTTCGACCGTCGCGTCGTCAAAAAGGGTCGCCACCATGGGCGCCATTTCCCTGCCGTAGGTGTCATCCTCGTGGACACCTCGGAGTCCCCGCTTGTAAGCCAGGATCTGGTGACGCAGATACCATGCGTCCTGGCCGGACAGTTTGGGTGCGTTCAATGCCACCAGGCCTTCGCCGGCGGAACCGTGGCAGGCGGCGCAGACGGCATAGGTGGCTTGGCCGGCCATCGGGTCTCCGTCGGGACGCGCCGAAATCTGGGCGTAAGTTGATTGATTCGCGAGCCAGGCTTCGTAGTCCTCCGGGGTGTCGACAACTACGGTGCCGCGCATGGTGTGGTGGCCCATTCCGCAGAGCTCGGCGCACAGCACCTCGTAGGTGCCGACGCGGGTCGGGGTGAACCACATGTAGGTGATCATGCCGGGCACGGCGTCCATCTTGGCGCGGAACTCCGGCACGTAGAAGTCGTGCAGCACGTCCTTGGACCGAAGCAGGGCCTTGATCGGCCGGTCGATCGGCAGATGCAGGGCTTCGCGCTGAATCAGGACGTCATCCTGGCCATAAGGATCCTCGGGGTCCATGCCGAACGGATTATCGACGCTGATCCGTTTCGCCTCGACGGTGCCGAGAATGCCGTCCTCGCCCGGCAGCCGATAGCTCCACGACCATTGCTGTCCGACGATTTCAACGTCCCGCGCTTGCGGCGGCACGTTGACGTAGTCGTCCCACACGGCAAGACCCGGCGCCAGCATGCCGACCACGCCGACGGTCGTGACGATGGTCAGAATCCACTCCAGCCGCTTGTTCTCGGGTTCGTAAACGGCCTTCAGGCCCTCGCGACGCCGGTACTTCCATGTCGCGTAGACCATGAACAGGCCGATCAGGACGAACGCTACGCCGCAAATCCAGAACGTGACGAACACGGCGAAATCGATTCCACCCCAGTTCGACGCGATTTCCGTGAACCACCATGGACTCAGGAAGTTGAATACCAACGACCCGATGACGACGATGAACAGCATGACCGCGACGATCATGGTGCGTTAATCCCGGGCCCCGGTGCGCGAGGCGATCCTTCTGCATTGAAATTCAAGTTCGTGCCGTCCTGCTCTTTCGTGTCTCAGTTCGGGGTCCGTCGGGGCGCCCCATCGAGCAAGTTGCGATCATCGCCGAGATCGTCGCCTCCGCCCGTTCCGTGTCTCTTTTGTCCGGACCCGCCCTGGATGCGCCCGACGAGCCCCTCGGGATCGACGACGAATGCGGCCGGTTGTTTTTCGACGCGGCCGATTATCGCAGAATCGGCGGCGGGACCGCTAGGGGTCTGCGCGTCAGATCGGCACGCAAGTACCGACGAGGGCGCGGGGTTCCGCGAATATCCACTTGGAGTCTCTTGCGCGTACGGGAGGTTTAAGTCGTGTCTTTGTATGTTGTCGGACACAATACACCGCGCCCGTTGGCGACGGGGAGACCGGCATGTGCGGCCGGGACTTCGGACTCTTTGTTTGTTTTCATTTTTCTTTTTTGGAATCATATGCCGCGCCAACGAATCCGGGGGATAGTTATGGACTTTAAGGATTACGCAGCGGAAGAAAAGAAACGGCTATTGCAAGAGCGGGATGTAGTCGAACGTAAATTGAGTGCGCTTGACAATGCCATCCGCGCGTACGAGGACTCGGTGGCGTCGGCCCCTGCGGCGGCGCCCAGGGCCGCGCCGGCAAAGAAAGCAAGAAGGCGGCGGCATTCTTTCGGTCGCAAGGACATCGTCCGCATTATCGGTGCGAGCGGCGGCGACGGCATCGGCCGCGGGGGAATCATCCTGGCGCTGGATGTAAAGGGCGACAAGTCGGCGGAGCAGTCCGTCAGCAATACCCTGTCGGCGTTGAAGAAAGCCGGCGAGGTTCGCCACGGGGACGGCAAATACTTCGGTAGCTGATCGCCCGAATCCTCTGCCGATAGCGCATCGGCGGGCGGTTTATTGACGCGGGCTTTGTCCGGGGACCGTCCTTCATGCAAAATACGTGATCGAGCGGGAATAGCTCAGTGGTAGAGCACAACCTTGCCAAGGTTGGGGTCGCGGGTTCAAGTCCCGTTTCCCGCTCCAATTTTTCGACGAACTCTGTCCACGAGTCGTGTCAAAGAAATAGAGCCGGACCGGGTCCGGCGCCCTTGTTTCCCCAGAGAGATATGAACATGAAACGTCCCGAACAGGTGAGGCCGGCGGCCGTTTTCGTTGCGCTTTCCGTCTTGCTCGGCGGCTGCGCCGCGGTCCTCAACCAGGCCGACGCACCGGCGGAGACCTCGCCGGGAACCGCGTCGGCGGAGCCGACGGAGGTGGCGTCGGTGGAAGGGATCACCGAATACCGGCTCGACAACGGACTCAGAGTCCTTCTTTTCCCGGACCGGAGCAAACAGCAAATCACCGTCAACATCACTTACCTGGTCGGCTCGCGTCACGAGGGCTACGGTGAGACGGGCATGGCGCACCTGCTGGAGCACCTGGTCTTCAAGGGCACTCCGAAACACCCGGACATCGCCGCCGAACTGACCGAGCGCGGCGCCTTCCCCAACGGCACCACCTGGTTTGATCGGACCAATTATTTCGAAACCTTTCCGGCGACGGACGACAATCTCGAGTGGGCCCTCGATCTCGAGGCGGACCGGATGATCAATTCCTTCATCGCGGCGGAGGACCTCGAATCGGAGATGACCGTTGTGCGGAACGAATGGGAGAGGAGCGAAAACAATCCCACGCGGGTATTGCAGCAGCGCGTCATGTCCGCGGCCTACGACTGGCACAACTACGGCAATGCCACCATCGGCGCCAGGGCCGATATAGAACAGGTGCCCATCGACCGGTTGCAGGCGTTCTACCGCAAGTACTACCAGCCGGACAACGCAGTCCTGGTCGTCGCCGGGCGTTTCGAACCCGATCGCGCGCTTGACCTGATCGTCGAGAAGTTTGGAATCATTCCGCGGCCGGACCGGACCGGCGCGAACCAGCTGTTCCCGACCTATACGTCGGAACCGGCGCAGGATGGAGAACGCAGCGTGACGCTGCGGCGGGTCGGGGACGTGCAACTCGTCATGGCCGCGTATCACGTGCCGCCCGGGTCCCACGAGGAGTTCGCGGCGCTGGATATCATGACCCACGTACTCAGCACGCAGCCCGCCGGCAGACTGTACAAGGCGCTGGTCGAACCCGGTCTGGCGGCGGGCACCTCGGCGTATGCGTTCCAACTGAAAGAGCCGGGCCTGTTCGGCGCCATGGCGCAGGTACGCCAGGAGGATTCGCTGGAAACGGCCGCTGAGGCGATGTTCGCCGCATTGGAGGAAATGACACAGGCGCCGCCGACTGCGGAAGAAGTGGACCGCGCAAAAACCGACTATCTGTCTTCGATCGAACTCGCTTTCAACAACCCGCAGGGGATTGCCCTCGGCTTGAGCGAGTGGGCGGCCATGGGCGACTGGCGGCTGCTGTTCCTGCACCGTGATCGACTGGAGCAGGTTACGCCCGAAGATGTGCAGAAGGTGGCCCAGGCGTATCTCAAACCATCGAACCGCACTGTCGGTTACTACTATCCCACCGACGAGACGCCGGCGAGGGCGGAGGTTCCCGCGCCGCCCGATGTGGCGGCCCTGGTCGAAGGGTACGTCGGCCGCGCGGCGATCGCCGAGGGCGAGGCCTTCGATCCGACGCCGGCCAATATCGAGGCGCGAACGCAGAGGCTCACGCTGCCCAACGGCCTCCAGGTGGCGCTGATGGCGAAAGAGAATCGCGGCGATGCCGTCAACGTCGGTTTCCAGTTCCGCCACGGCAACGAAGAGGCGCTGATGGGCAGGGCGACGGCTGCGGGACTCGCGGGCGCGATGCTCATGCGCGGCACGGAAAAGCGTTCCCGCCAGGAGATTCAGGACGAACTGGACCGCTTGAAGATCCAGGGTGGCGCCGGGGGCAGCAGCGAGTCGGCGTCAGGGAGCTTTTCCACCGTGCGGGAGAACCTGCCGGAAGCACTGAAGCTGATGGCGGAAGTCATGCGCGAACCCGCTTTCGACGCCAAGGAATTCGAACTCCTTCGGGAGCAGCGGCTGGCGGGAATCGAAGCGCAAAGGTCGGAACCGCAGCCACTCGCGCAACAGGCCTTGAGCCGGCACCTCGCGGACTACCCCGAACAACACCCGTTCTATGTCCCGACGTTCGATGAGCAGATAGCGAGGCTGGAGTCGGCGACGCTGGAACAGGCGCGAGACTTCTGGGCGTCGTTCTACGGCACTCAGAACGGTGCGATCGCGATCGTCGGAGACTTCGACCCGGACGAGATCGTTCCGCTCCTGGAGGACCTGTTTGGCGACTGGTCGGCAACGGAAGGATATGTCCGCCTGTCTCGCCCCTACCAAGATGTAGAGACTGTTTCCGTCGTCATAGAAACGCCGGACAAGGCCAATGCCCTCATGTTGGCCGCGATGTCGATACCGATGCGCGACGACCATCCGGACTACCCGGCGCTGGTGCTTGGAAACTACATGCTCGGCGGCGGATTCCTGAGTTCCAGGCTCGCGGCGCGGATTCGTCAGAAGGATGGACTGTCCTACGGCGTTGGATCGCAGCTATGGGCGTCTGCTCTCGACGAGCAGTCGAGCTTCAGGACCTATGCGATCTTCGCGCCCGAAAACGGTGACAAGGTCGTCGCGGCATTCCGGGAAGAACTGGACAAGGTATTGGAGTCCGGATTCGACCCGGAAGAGGTGGAAGCCGCCAGGCGGGGGTACCTCGACGCCGCCCAGAGCCGCCGATCGAGCGACGGCGGAGTGGCGGGAACTCTCGTGAGCAATCTGATTGTCGGCAGGACGATGGATTTCGTCGAAGCGCATGAGGCGGCCATCGGATCGCTGTCGCCGGACGACATCCTCGCCGCGATGCGGCGGCACATCGACCCGGAGCGGATTTCCGTTTTCCGCGCCGGAGATTTTTCCGGCAAGATAGCGGCGGTTCAGTAACTTTCGGGCCGGTCGGGGCGATCGAGGATCTTTCTGAACGTCAGGTTTATCCGCTCTTCGGTCAACCGCGGTCGTTTCGGCAGTTGGTGAATCCAGCAACGCTGGATGCCCGCGCCCATCTCCAGGTAGCTGCCGTTCGGCAGGGACAGGGTGAGCTGCAGGCATCGGTTCGTTGTTTCGGGGTCCTTCGCGCGAACGGCCTTGTGCCGCAGGCGGAACGGTCGCTCCGATCCGAAACTGACCGATCCGATGACGGGGTCCTCTCCGAGTTCGGGTTCGTCGTCGCTGTGCCAGGAAACGCCGTCGCGCCCGTCCCTGTAGAAATTCAGCAAGACGCTGTTGAACGTTGAGCCGTTGGCCTCCTCGACGCGCGCCTTGATCCCAAGCAATGTGGGTGTCCAGGAGAGGGGCTGCAAGGAAATGCCCGAATAGGTGTAGCCCATGCCCGGATCGCCGAACCAGGCGGTCTTGCGGGGCAGGGCCACGGATCGGCCGAACATCGTGATGCGCTCGGACTTCCAGTCGACTTCCCGTTTCAGGGCATCCAGATAACGCGCGCTCTCTTGCGCGGAAAAAAGCTGCGGATACAGGCGGAGCTTTCCGCCGGCGACGGGTATGTCCCGAAAGGCCCCCGCCGCCGTCATCGTTTCGAATGGCCGCTCGGTCGAATGTGGCGCGTGCCAACTCCTAACCGACCTCCACCATCTCGAAGTCGCTCTTCGGGGTCCCGCACTCCGGACAAATCCAGTCTTCGGGAACATCCTCCCAGGCCGTTCCCGGCGCGATGTCGTCCTCGGGCTCGCCCTCGGCTTCGTTGTAGATGTATCCGCAGGTCATGCATTGCCAAAGTTTCACGTTCGATCATCTCCTTCATGTTTGGCACGCGGGCAATGGGCGCCGGCGCGCGCGCCGATGGATTCCAGCGGGTTCAAGAATTCAGCGCCACGACCAGCGCGACGGCAAGCACGGCGCCGACCAGTATGACCAGCACGATGCCCGCGTCCGACAGCGAGTCGCCGCTTTCGTCGGCGCACGAAGCGCTCCGCCGCGTGCGTACGAAGGCGTATGCGAGGCCCAGAACGATCAGTGCCGGGATGACGAATTGCACGATGTGGCGCATTGCCGTGTCCCTACCGTCCCAATGTTCGCGCCGCGCGCGGTTCGCAGCGGCGATTATCGGCGCGCGTATCGGCAGCATCAAGGACCATCGGGCGCCGCGGCGTTCCCGTTGGCGCGCCACACTTGCCGGATCCGATTCCGCGGAGGATGATTTGGTCAAGCAACGAAATGGCAGGAGACCCTATGGCCGCCTTGGATGGATTCCGCGTTCTCGACATGACGCAGTGGGAGGCCGGGACGTCCTGCACGCAATGTCTTGCCTGGCTCGGGGCGGACGTGGTGAAGGTGGAGCAGCCGAAGATCGGGGATCCGGGTCGGGGACGCCCGCGCGGCGATGCGCTCGACGCGCCGTACTTCGTCAACTGGAACAGCAACAAGCGCAGCGTCACCCTGGACCTGAGCATCCCGGAAGGACGCGAAATATTGCTGTCGATGGTGCCGCACTACGATGCGTTCGTGGAGAACTACGGGCCCGGAGTCGTGGAAAAACTCGACATCGACTACCGCGTCATGCGCGAAATCAAACCGGACATCATCTACGCGCGCATCAAGGG
>CAZFGB010000009.1:0-7096 GCA_964518405.1 uncultured Pseudomonadales bacterium
GTCCAGCATGGGCGTGATGTTGATCTCCCACTCTTCGTCGGGTTTGCGTCTGCTGATCTGCCGCATTGCCTTAAGCCCGCGAGCACCCGCTACGGCGTGGATGCCGCAACGGAAACCTTGCCGGCGCCCGCGACGCGGGCCTGATCGACGACTCTCACCATGAGACCGGAATCCGTGGCCCGGTCCGCCATGACCACCACGGTCGCGTCGGGTTTGCTTGCCAGACCGGAAACGATATTCGCCCGGATCGCTCCCGCGTGGACGGGCCGATCCTCGACGAAGATCTGACCGGCCGCGTCGATGCGAACGGCGATCACCTCGGAACGTTTCTGCTCCTGGACCGGGGCGTTGGAGGGCCGGTCGAGGTCCACGCCCAGTTCCTTGCGGAACGACGTGGTCACGATGAAGAAGATCAGCATGATGAACACGATGTCGAGCAGCGGCGTGACGTTGATCTCGGCTGTTTCAGCCGACCGCTTGCGACGCTTGCGCTCAATCATCGTTCACCTCTGGCCGGCCTCGAACTGCATTCGGAGTCCGTCGTCAAGCTCCTCCATTTTGCGTTGCGCGCGCTGCTTCAGCCAGACCGAGAAATACAGGCCCGAAAGAGCGGCCACGAGACCGGCCATGGTGGGTATCGTCGCCTGGGAGACTCCACTGGCCATCAAACGGGCATTGCCGGTGCCAAACGCCGTCAGCGTCTCGAAGACCTGCACCATCCCCCAAACGGTTCCCAGCAGTCCCAGGAGCGGCAGAACCTGCATGAGCGTCTGGATCAGCCTCAGATTGCGTTCCGCGTTCAGACCCACCTCGGAGAGAATCAGGCGCCGGACGCTGCTGGCCGACCAGGATCCGTCACGCCGGCCGGTTGACCAAATGAGGCGCGCGCTTTGCATTTCCTGCGGAAGAACCCAAAAGAAATACCACAGCCGCTCCACGATCAGCGACCACATGACCACGGTTACGGCGAATATCGCGTAAAGAACGGGTCCGCCCAATTCGAAAAAACCGCGCAGTGTGATCCAGCCGTCGTAGAAAAGGGTCATCGACGAGCCGCCCTAACCGAGTTCCCCATCGCCGGGTGCCTCCTCCGCCCGCCGCGCGATCAAACCTGCGCTCTGCTCCTCTAGGATTTCCACGAGTCGGTGGCTCGCACTGGAAACGACGCTGTGCAAGAGCACCAACGGGATGGCGACGACCAAGCCCAGCACCGTGGTCATCAGGGCCTGGGAAATGCCGCCGGCCATCAGCTTGGGATCGCCGGTGCCGAACAGCGTCAATTGCTGGAAGGTGATGATCATGCCGACCACCGTTCCGAGCAAACCCAGGAGCGGCGCGACGGCCGCGAAGACCTTGAGAATCCCCTGATAGCGCTCGAGGACCGGGGCTTCGCGCATTATGGCTTCGTCGAGCTTGAGCGCCAACGCCTCAAGGTTTCCGGAACGGTGTTCCTCGTACACGCCTAGGATCCGACCCAAGGGGTTGTCCCCGCTAGGAGTCGGACTTCGCAGTTGGGCGCGAATGCGGTGGTCTGCGCTCTGCAATACGATGAGACGCCACAGGGCGAGGAACAACCCGACGACGCCCATGCCGATGATCGTGTATCCCACGTAGCCGCCCTGCCGGATACGCTCTACTAGATCGGGTGCGTGGGTCAGCATCTCGAGCAGCCGTCCCCGGGTCGGGTCGATCGCCATGCCCACTGTATCGGCCCCTGCATCTTCCAAGTCTTCGGCCATCGCGAGGAAGCGTCCTGGCGGCTGGCGCGGTAGTGTTTGGATCGCGCCGGAGTCCGGATCTCGGATCAGGAACTTTCCGTCGTGAACTAGATTGAAGGCACCTATTCTGACGACCTCGCCAGGCGTTCTCCGGCCGGTCGGGTCGGTGACTTCCGCAGTGAACCGAACGACCTGTCCGGATTGCGCCATCTCCTCGAGCAACATCAACTGCAGGCCGCGCAGATCCTGCAAGCTCGGCAACTCCTCCGCCTGCGCCACTCCCCGGGCGATGTCGACACGGCCGGGGTACTGCGCGGACACCAGGGAGTTCTGCACTTCGCCAACGGTATCGCCCGCCACGTCACGCACGACCCCGAACAATTCGCCGAAGTTGCCGATTCGGATTCGCAATCGCTCCGCAAACTCGGCCAGATCCGTTTCGTTCTGCTCGTATTGCCGGTTCAAGTCCGCGCTTCGACGTTGTTCCGCTCCCAATTCGCGGTCTACGGCTTCCAACATGCGTTGCCGTTCGTCCCTGGCCTCGCGGAAACGTTCGACTCGGGCCCGATTCAGACGCGAACCCTCCTCGGCCTCGACGCGGATGAACTCCAACAGTTGCAACACCGTGTCGGGTTGTTCGGCGGGTGCAGCCGGCTCGGAATCCTCCTGGGCAGTAGACAAAACGGCCAGCAGCAGCACCGCAGCGGCTCCGCCAACCCGTAGGGGCGACGCTAACGGGCCCGTCAGGGCGCGCCGTCGCCCGCGGGGGCCTCCTGAACAACGGGACGGGACAAGCCCGTCCCCTACGGTGCCGTTCTTCATTAGCCTTCCCGGGGTGCCGCGATGGGCAGCGCGAGAATGTCCGGCGGCGCGAGGCCTTGGGCTATGCGTATTCCCAGTGTGACCGGACGCCGGAAGCCACTATCGAGAGTGCGCCATTGCCGCGTTGTCGTGTCCCAGTACCCCGTTTCTTCGCGGTCGAGTGTCTGATAGGCGAGCAGCACCCGACCGACGCGGAGGAAGTCCACCGTGCGAGTCGCGCCCGCGATTTCGAGTTCCCCGGAATACGATTCTATGTTGCGGCCGATCGCGACTTCGTCCTGATAGGAGGTCATGACCTGTCGGTACTTCTCGGCAATGGTGACGTCGGCGCGGTCCATAAGCTCGCGCAACCGCTTCGTGTTGGCACGCCGCTGATCCAGGCGGAAAGGCATGTCGAGTGCGACGAACCGCTCCAGGTCGTCCACCATGTCCATCAGCAGGGGGACGATGCCCCGTTCAAGATCGCCGAAGTCGTCGATCTGCCGCGAAAGAGACGCCTTCTCGCGGTCCTGGTCGGCGATCGTGCGTTCCAGATTGTCGTTGTAGCGGCGAGTTCCATCGAGTTCGTGCAACCGCAGGCGATACTCGCCGACGGCTTCCAGCGTCTCGTCCGCCAGCTCGTCTATCTCGACTTGGGTCTTCCGCTCCGCCGCCGTGGCGTCCTTCTGCACATCGAGGATCACGTCGACGCGCTCGTCCGCCGCCCAAGCGCCGGCACATGCCAGCAAGCTGAAGGCGATCGCAACGAGCCTTCGTGCGGAAGTGGATTGGCCCACGAGCCCCACACGTACGTTGTTTGGACGCGGAAACGATAGCACCGCGCCATCTGAACGTGCTAGGGAAGGAAAACGAGCGCTCCGAACGATAATTCTTCAACAGGCATCGGGTTTGCGAGTTTGTGAACCCACGCAAGGACAACATCATCGACCTAGCCTCGGCCCAGCGGTCGAGTCGAAGACGTGTCGTCCAAGCGTTGTTCGAGCGGCATGCCGAGGCCCTGCGCCTATTCCTGCGGGGCCGGTCGGTGACGCCGGACGAGATCGAGGATCTGCTGCAGGAGCTCTTCACCCGGCTCATGGGCGCTCACCGCTTGGAAGAGAAGATGGCCGATTCGACCGGCAGCAGCCGTTCCTATCTGCTGACCATGGCCAACGGCTTGATGGTGGATCGCTGGCGCAAGGAACAAGTGCGCAACGCCCATGCGGATGCAGTTCGCACCGACGACCAAGGCCACACGGATGAGCTGTCGCCGGAGCGAATCGTCGCCGCCCAACTGGAACTGGAAGCCATCAAGGCCGTCATCCTGGACATGCCCCTGAACTGGCGGGTGGCGCTGCTCCTGCAGCGCATGCGCAACATGAGCTACGAGGACATCGCCCTGCACATGGGGGTCCAGGTAAAGCAGGTCGACAACTACCTGGTGCGGGCGCTTCGGCGGCTGCGCAAGGCGCGACGCAAGATCGAGGCGGCGGGAGAACGGTCGTGCTGAAGAACCTGCAGGAAATCATGCACGGCGGAGCCGAGCACGCGCTACATCGGCTGTGGTCCGATCAGCTGACGGAACCGGAAGCGGCGGCGATCCAAGCCCGCGCGGCGGCCGATCCGAAGTACCACGACGAGCTCGACGGGCTGCTGGCGGTCTTCGATTCGATCGAGGGTCTCGAGGGGGATCGCGCGGTTGAAGAGGTCATCCGGGACTACCAGCGCCTGCTGCACAAGCGCCGTTCGAACGTGCGCGTCGCGCTGGGCATGGCCGCTGCGTTGATGGTTGCCGTCAGCGCGACCCTGACCGTTTTCTCGATTTCGCGCGCTCCGGACGACAGCCACCTGCAAAAGCACTTCACCCGCATCGGCGAGCAGCGGACCATCGAACTGGATGACGGCAGCGTGGTCACGCTCAACACCGCCGGCCAGTTGGTCGTCGACTTCAGCGGTCCGACGCGCCGGATCCTTCTGGAGCGCGGCGAGGCCTATTTCGAGGTGGCGGAAGTTCCGGACCGGCCGTTTACGGTCGATCTGGGCTTGCGGTCCGTCACCGTCGTCGGGACACAATTCAATGTCCGCAAGGATCCGCAGCACTACCAGGTTGCGGTGATCGAGGGTGCCGTTTCCATCGGCGAATTTGCGGATGGAGCGGCGCAGCACCGGCTGGAGGCCGGTTGGGTCGCCGAGGTGGATGTCCAACGCAACGAACTGAATGCGTTTCGGCCGGAGTCCATGGACCGTTACGCGGGCTGGCGAAACGGGATGGTCAGCTTTTCCCGCGAGCCTCTGTACCAAGTTGTCCAGGAACTGAATCGCTATACGCGCAAGAAAATCCTGATCGAAGACACGGCGGTCATGGACTTGAGCGTCTACATCATCGTGAACATCCATGAAATCGATGCCGCGCTTGACGGCTTGGAAGGACTGCTGCCGATTGAAGTCACACGGCACTACGACCGAATCGTGATTACCGGTTCGACCGGAGATTAAAAAAAACAACCCTGGAGGGAAGACTATGAACAATGGAATTCCGTGCTCGAGAGTGAAACTGCGGGCCCTGTTGTCGGTGGTGCTGGCGCTTGCGGCAACCGGTGTTTTTGCCAAGTCCGACGAGGTGCTAACGCTGGATATCGAGCCGCAGGAGGCAGGTTCGGCATTGATGAAACTGGGGAGATCCTCCGGCGTGCAAATCATGCTGGAGGAAGGCAACGGCAAAGAAATCCTCGTCGAGGGGCTGCAGGGCGAGTACCGGTTCGATGAGGCCTTGGCGACCCTATTGAGCGGCACCGGCCTTGCCTACGAGTTCGCCTCGGAGAACACGGTCGTGGTGCGCCGGGCACAGGAGTCCCCCAATGGGAACGGTGGCGACGCGAAAGCCGAAGCCGAGGAAAGCGAGGAAGGAGCGGAAAGACAGGAAGAACCCGTCGAATTGGAGGCGCAACGGGTCACCGGTTCGCGACTCAAAGGCGGCGATCCCACGGCCAATGTCATCAGCATAACCGCCGAGGACATGGCGCGGCTCGGCATTTCCAACATGGAGGAACTGTTTCGCCAGATGCCCTGGGCCTATGCCTCGAACACGTCCCAAAGCAGCCGGTACTACGATGCACCCGTCGACGTGGATCGAGAGATAAGCACCGGGGATGGAATGGCGATTGGGGTGTCGTTCGTGAACCTGCGCGCCCTCGGTTCGGAGAACTCGCTGGTCCTCGTGAACGGGCGGCGCGTCTCCGGCCGGGGCGGCTCCCAGTACAATGCCGTGAACCTCGTGAACATTCCCATCTCGGCGATCGAGCGTGTGGACATCGACTTGGGTTCCGCGTCCGCGATCTACGGGTCCGACGCCATCGGCGGCGTCATCAACTTCATCACCAAGAAGCGCCATACCAGCCTGGAGGCGACGGTTCGCCAGGAGTTTAGCGCCACCGACGCGGATCGAAGGGTGGTGAGCGTGCACGGCGGCTACGCGTGGGGCACCGGCAGCGTGAGCGCGAACCTGTCGCGCGACGAGTCGGAGCCGGTCAACAACCGCAAGATCTGGGCCAGCATGGACTATCGCGACCTGTTGGGACCGGAGTTCGACAGGCGCATTTCGATCGCGCAGCCCGGTATCGTATGCCGGCAGGCCGAGGGATTCTTTGGCACGTACTACCTGGTCTTTCCGAGATGCGCGCGCGGCGCCCCGCTCCTCCAGCTACCCCTCGGACACAGCGGCGTCGGGGCCACGGTGGACGATTTCACGGAGGACCTTGCGCTGTTCGACTACGTGCCACCCCAAAACGGGTGGGTTGAGGAGAGCCTGGGCCTGAACGTGCGCGCCGAGCAGTATCTCGGGGATGACCTGATGTTGTACGGGGAGGCGCTTGTTTCCGAACACGATGCCTACATCGAGGCACGGACCTTTGCGAGCGGTTACATCATCGGGGCCGACAATGCCTACAACCCGTTCGGGTACAACCTGGCGGTGACCTATTCGCCGTTTCGCGAATTGGAGACGGGCCAGTTCCCGGTCGCCAACGACGAATCGGAACACATAATGCGGACCTACAACGTCGGTGCGGTCTGGCGGTTCGGCACCAGCCACGAGTTGGACGTCACCATGACGCGCTCCGAATCCCAGCAGGCGTCGGTTGCGTGGCGCGCCACCTACCACCGAACCGAGGCTGAACCCACCGCGGCCGAGTTCTATCGGATCCTGTCGAGTCCCGATCCCAATGAAGCATTCAATCCGTTTGGCGACGGTTCGGTCCAGCCTGCTGATCTTTCGTCGTTCCTGGTACCCAATCTCGATGTCGGAGGCCGCACCGTAACCACCACGATGGAGGCGGTGCTGCGTGGCAGTTTGCTGGAGATCTGGGGTGGTCCCATCAACTATGTCGTGGGTGTCGAAGACCGCACAAGGACGATTCGGCGCGACTGGGCTTGGTTTGCCGACCGAGGTAGGGAGAGATACAACACCTGGGAGCAGTACTACGCCCTGCCGGAACCTGAAACCGGGCTACGGGCGGAGTTCATGGAACTTGGCTTTCCGCTGTTCGGAGAGAAGAACGCACGCCCGGGTGTTCGAGAGT
>CAZFGB010000010.1:0-7403 GCA_964518405.1 uncultured Pseudomonadales bacterium
GTAGCTCAATTGGCAGAGCAGCGGTCTCCAAAACCGCAGGTTGGGGGTTCGATTCCCTCCTGGCCTGCCAGACGGGCAGCGCCGCGAATCATCGCGGCTACGGCGAATTGAACATGGCAAGGCAGGCAACGCGGGAAATCAGGTCGGACGGCGACCAGTCTCACCCGATGCTGGACCGGCTGAAGTGGCTTGTCGTGGCGGCGATGGTCGCGGCGGGCGTCTTCGGCAACTGGTATTTCGGCGAACACTCGCTATTGAACCGGGTGCTCGCTCTCGTGGCCCTCGCGGTGGCTGCCGGTTTCGTCGTTTTTCAGACGGACCGCGGCCGCGCCATGTGGGACCTGGCGAAGGAAGCGCGCACCGAGATTCGCCGGGTGGTCTGGCCGACGCGCCAGGAGACGACGCAGACAACCTTCATGGTCGTGCTCCTGGTGTTGCTGTTCGCCCTGGTGCTGTGGGGTCTCGACTCGTTTTTGAGCTGGCTGGTTTCGTCGGTCATCGGATAGTCGAATGTCGAAACGATGGTATGTGGTGCATGCGTACTCGGGATTCGAGAAGCGGGTGCAGCGCACGTTGAGGGAACGGATCGAACTCTCCGAGTTCGGTGACTGTTTTGGCGAAATCATGGTTCCGACGGAGGAAGTGGTCGAAATGCGCGCCGGTCAACGGCGTCGCAGCGAACGCAAGTTCTTCCCGGGATATGTGCTCGTGCAGATGGAACTGAATGACGAAACGTGGCACCTGGTCAAGGAAACGCCGCGCGTGATGGGCTTTATCGGCGGCAAGGCGGATCGCCCGGCGCCCCTGTCGGAGGCCGAGGCCGCGGAGATTCTCGCCCGGGTCCAGGACGGCAGCGACAAGGTGACGCCGAAGACGCTGTTCGAGCCCGGCGAGATGGTTCGGGTGGTGGATGGCCCGTTCAAGGAGTTCAGCGGCGTCGTCGAGGAAGTGAACTACGAGAAGAGCCGGCTCAACGTCGCGGTGACCATTTTCGGTCGCTCGACCCCGGTGGAACTGGACTTTTCGCAGGTGGAAAAAGGCTGAAAGAGGCTAGGGAAAGACCGTGGCAAAAAAGGTACAGGCCTTCATCAAGCTCCAGGTGCCGGCCGGACAGGCGAACCCGAGTCCGCCCGTGGGTCCGGCGCTCGGTCAGCACGGCGTGGCCATAATGGATTTCTGCAAGGCTTTCAATGCCCACACCCAGAACGAAGAGCCGGGTATGCCGATACCGGTAGTGATCACCGTCTATGCCGACCGCAGCTTCACGTTCATCACGAAAACGCCGCCGGCATCGGTCCTCCTGCGCAGGGCTGCGCGCATCGACAAGGGAAGTGCCACGCCCAACACGGCGAAGGTTGCGAGAGTGACGCGCGCGCAGCTCGAGGAGATCGCCCGGATCAAGGATCCCGATCTGACGGCGGCGGATATGGACGCCGCGGTCCGCACGATAGCCGGCAGTGCTCGCAGCGCCGGCATAGAAGTGGAAGGAGTCGTCTAGATATGGCCCAGTCGGGAAGAAAGATAAGCAAGCGCATGCGGCTGATCAGGGAAAAACTCGATCAGGAACGCGCATATCCCATCGCCGAGGCAGTGGAGCTGCTGGGAGAGATATCGAACGCCGGGTTCAAGGAGTCCGTCGATGTCGCGGTGAATCTGGGCGTCGACCCCCGCAAGTCGGACCAGGTCGTGCGCGGCGCGACGACGTTGCCCCACGGTACGGGCAAGGAGACGCGCGTGGCCGTATTCGCCCAGGGCGACAACGCCGAGAAGGCGAAGCAGGCGGGTGCCGACGTGGTGGGGCTCGAAGATCTCGCGGAGCAAGTGAAGGGCGGCGAGTTGAATTTCGACGTGGCCATCGCGGCGCCGGATGCCATGCGGGTTGTCGGCCAGCTCGGCCGCATACTGGGTCCCCGGGGACTGATGCCGAATCCGAGGACGGGCACGGTCACGGCGGACGTGGAGAACGCAGTCAAGAATGCCAAGGCCGGGCAGGTCCAGTTCAGGACCGACCGTGCGGGAATCATTCATGGTTGCGTGGGCAAAGTGGACTTCAACGCGCAGCAGATCAAGGAGAACGTGGAAGCGCTGCTCTCGGATCTGCAGAAGGCGAAACCCGGCTCGGCGAAGGGTCAGTACCTGAAGAGAGTGACGTTGTCGACGACGATGGGTCCCGGTATCGCCATCGATCAAGCGTCGCTGGAGGTGTGACGGCATGCCGTTTCCGCTCGCGCGAAAGGAGGAGATCGTCGCCGAGGTGAACGCGGAGGTCAGCGCGGCCGTCTCTGCGGCCACAGCGGATTATCGGGGTCTCACGGTGTCCGAGATGACCGCAATGCGCGCGGACGCGCGATCGAGCGGCGTATATCTCCGGGTGATTCGCAACACCCTGGCGCGACGCGCCATCGAGGGCACCGCGCATGAATGCATGAAGGAGACGATCTCGGGACCGACGTTGCTTGCGCTCTCGCGCGACGACCCGGGCGGCGCGGCGCGTTTGCTCAAGAAGTACGTTGATCAATACAGGTCCCTCGACGTCACGGCACTCAGCGTCGACGGTGAATTGCTGGAAGCGGGGCAATTGAACCGCATAGCGTCTCTGCCGACGATGGACGAAGCCCGGGCCCAACTCATGCGGGTGATTCTGGCGCCCGTGGACGCGTTGGCGCGGACGTTGAAGGAAGTGCCCGGCGGCCTGGTGCGCGCGCTGGCGGCGGTGCGAGATTCAAGACAGGCGGGGGATTCGGGATCGGAACAATAGCGCATGGCGCGAGGACGGCGGCAGCGGAGATTCGCGGCGGTCGATGAGTTTCAAATTGAAGTCAGTTTGAAGAACAGGTAGGTGGTAGCGCGGTTAGCGCCCCAAAAGGGAGAAAAACCAATGGCAATATCAAAAGACGAAGTACTGGAAGCGATTTCGGAGATGAGTGTCCTCGAAGTCGTCGATCTGGTCTCCGCGATGGAAGAGAAGTTTGGCGTTTCCGCCGCCGCTCCTGTGGCGGTTGCCGCGATGCCGACGAACGGTGCCGGAGACGCGGCGGCCGAAGAGGAGCAGACGGAATTCGATGTCATTCTCGCGGGCATAGGCGAGAAGAAGGTCAACGTGATCAAGGCCGTTCGAGCCATTACCGGACTTGGCCTGAAGGAGGCCAAGGCCTTGGTGGACGAAGCGCCGAATCCCGTCAAGGAAGGCGTGAGCAAAGACGAGGTGGATGAAATCAAGACGAAGCTGGAAGAGGCTGGAGCAACCGTAGAGGTCAAGTGACGAAGCAATGTCGGCACTTCGGTGTCGTGAGCCGGGTTCTTGCGCGTAGGGCGTCCGCTACTTCCATGGAACAAACGCCTCCGGGGAGCGTTAGCGACCGGGGGCCGTTGTTCCATGGGCGACGTGGGGCTGGGCCATGGGCGGCGCCGAAGGCGCCGTCTGTGGGGCACTGCTTCGCATGTCGCGTCCGCCGGTCGTCCGAGGTGTGACGGGAATCCGGCCGGCTGAAGACTTCTTGGTACATATCAAAACAGGAAAGCCAGTGACCCGCTTGCGTTCGCGCAGGCGCGCGCTGGTTTTTTGCCCAAATAGCGGGAGATCCGAATGACCTATACGTTCACCGAGAAAAAGCGGATTCGTAAAGACTTCGGCAAGTTGCCGGAGATCATGCAGTTGCCCTACCTCCTGTCGACACAATTGGAGTCGTACAGCAAGTTCCTGCAGCGCGACGTTGCCGCGCGCTACCGTCAGGATGTCGGCTTGCACGCCGCGTTCCGGTCCGTATTCCCCATCATCAGCTATTCCGGCAATGCGGCGTTGGAATACGTGGACTACCGGCTTGGAGAGCCCGTCTTCGATGTCAAGGAGAGCGTGCTGCGCGCCACGACCTTTGCCGCGCCGCTGCGCGTAAAGGTTCGTTTGATCATCTACGACCGCGATTCGTCGCAGAAACCCGCTCCTGTCAAGGACATCAAGGAGCAGGAGGTCTACATGGGCGAAGTGCCGCTCATGACCGACAACGGCACATTCATCGTGAACGGCACCGAGCGGGTCGTCGTCTCGCAACTGCATCGGTCGCCGGGCGTATTCTTCGATCACGACCGCGGCAAGACGCACTCCTCCGGCAAGCTCCTCTACAACGCCCGGGTGATTCCTTATCGGGGCTCCTGGCTCGACTTCGAATTCGATCCGAAAGACCTTGTCTTCGTGCGCATCGACCGCCGGAGGAAGCTGCCGGCAACGGTCATGCTTCGCGCCCTCGGATATTCGTCCGAGGACATTCTGACGATGTTCTTCGACATGAACGTCTTTCACTTCAAGAAGGATGGCTACTCGGTGGACCTCGTGCCGGAAAGAATGCGGGGAGAGGTGGCCAGCTTCGACATGACGGACCGGTCGGGCAATGTCATCGTCGAATCGGGCCGGCGCATCACGGCGCGCCATGTCCGAATGCTGGAACGATCCGGCCTGCGGCGTCTGGATGTTCCAAGGGAGTATCTAGTGGATCGCGTCCTTGCGCGTGATGTGGTCGATCCGGAAACCGGCGAAATCATCGTCCCGTGCAACACGGTGATCGATGACGACATGATGGACGAATTCGGCGATCGGAAAGTCAAGACCGTCGAAACGATCTATACGAACGATCTCGACTGCGGATCGTATATCTCCGATACGCTGGGCAACGACGTGACAAGGACGCAGCTCGATGCCCTGGTCGAGATCTATCGCATGATGCGTCCGGGCGAGCCGCCGACGAAGGAAGCGGCCGAGAATCTCTTCAAGAACCTTTTCTTTTCGGAAGAACGTTACGACCTATCCGCGGTGGGGCGGATGAAGTTCAACCGCCGCCTCGGCCGGGACGAGATCGTCGGCGCCGGAACGCTGGCGAACGAAGACATCGTCGAGGTGTTGCGCACATTGATCGATATTCGCAACGGCAAGGGTTCGGTGGACGACATCGATCATCTCGGCAACCGGCGCGTGAGATCCGTCGGGGAGATGGCGGAAAACGCGTTCCGCATCGGCCTGATTCGGGTCGAGCGCGCGGTGAAGGAGCGCCTGTCGCTGGCCGAGTCGGAAGGGCTGATGCCGCAGGACATGATCAACGCGAAACCGGTCGCGGCCTCCATCAAGGAGTTCTTCGGCTCCAGTCAACTCTCGCAGTTCATGGACCAGCAGAATCCGTTGTCCGAAGTGACGCACAAGCGAAAGGTGTCCGCATTGGGACCCGGGGGCCTGACCCGCGAGCGGGCTGGTTTCGAGGTGCGCGATGTCCATCCGACCCACTATGGCCGCGTCTGTCCCATCGAAACGCCGGAAGGGCCGAATATCGGCCTGATCAACAGCCTGGCGACGTATGCGCGGACCAACGAGTATGGATTCCTTGAGACGCCCTACCGCAGGGTCGTCGACGGCAAGGTGACCGACGAGATCGAGTATCTCTCGGCCATCGATGAAGCCGAGTACGTGATCGCCCAGGCCAACTCCCAGGTCGAAAACGGCGAACTCGCGGAAGACCTGGTCGACGTGAGGCACCAGAACGAGTTCACCAAGACCTCGTCCGGCAACGTCGACTACATGGACGTGTCCCCGAAGCAGGTCGTCTCCGTGGCGGCGGCGCTGATCCCGTTTCTCGAGCACGACGACGCCAACAGGGCGTTGATGGGTTCGAACATGCAGCGCCAGGCGGTCCCGACGATCCGTACGGAAACGCCGCTTGTCGGCACCGGCATGGAGCGGCATGTGGCGCGGGACTCGGGCGTATGTGTCATCGCGGAACGTGGCGGCACGGTGGATAGCGTCGACGCGGGGCGCATCATCATCCGGGTTGCGGACGAGGAAACCGACGCCGGCGAGGCGGGAGTCGACATCTACAACCTGACCAAGTTCACCCGCTCCAACCAGAACACCTGCATCAACCAGCGTCCGCTGGTCCGGAAAGGAGACGTCATAGAGAAGGGCGACATCCTCGCCGATGGCCCCTCCATCGACAAGGGCGAACTGGCCCTGGGCCAGAACATGCGTATCGCGTTCATGCCGTGGAACGGCTACAACTTCGAGGACTCGATACTCATCTCCGAGCGGGTGGTGCAGGAGGATCGCTTCACCAGCGTTCACATCCAGGAGCTCTCGTGCATCGCCCGGGATACGAAACTCGGACCGGAAGAGATCACCGCCGATATACCGAACGTCGGCGAATCGGCGCTGGGCAAGCTCGATGAATCGGGCATCGTCTACATCGGGGCCGAAGTGGTCGCCGGCGACGTGCTTGTCGGCAAGGTGACGCCGAAAGGCGAAACGCAACTGACGCCCGAAGAGAAGCTCTTGCGCGCCATATTCGGCGAGAAGGCGTCGGACGTGAAGGATACGTCGCTTCGCGTGCCTACGGGGGTCAAGGGCACGATCATCGATGTTCGCGTCCTGACCCGGGACGGCGTCGAGAAGGACAAGCGGGCGATGGACCTCGAACGGGAAGAACTCGCCCAGATCCGGAAGGACCTTGACGACGAGTACCGCATTGTCGAGACGGCGACGTACGAGCGGCTGCAAAGCGCCTTGGATGGCAACGCCGTGGCGAGCGCCCCGGAAAAATCGCGGGGCGACAAGATTGACGCGGATTACCTGGCCGCGCTGCCGAAAGACGACTGGTTCAAGATTCGCATGGCGGTCGACGCCCTGAACGATCAGCTCGACCGCGCTGCGCGCCAGCTCAAGGAACGCAAGGCCGCGCTCGACGCCCGCTTCGATGACAAGATGGCGAAGCTGAAGTCGGGCGATGAAATGGCGCCGGGCGTGCTCAAGATCGTGAAGGTGTATCTGGCCATCAAGCGTCACATACAACCGGGCGACAAGATGGCGGGCAGACACGGCAACAAGGGCGTGATTTCCGCCATCATGCCGATCGAGGACATGCCGTTCGATGAGAACGGAGAACCGGTGGACATTGTGCTGAATCCGCTCGGCGTGCCGAAACGGATGAACGTCGGACAGGTTCTGGAAACCCATCTCGGGTGGGCCGCCAAGGGAATCGGCGAGCGGATAGGGCAACTGCTCGACGCGCGCGATGCCAACGGGGGCGCGCCCGCGCGGGTTCGGGAATATCTCGAAGAGGTCTACAACGGGTTCGAGGGACGCGAAGAGGATTTCGATCAACTCACCGACGCCGAAGTGCTTGAGCTTGCGGCGAACCTCACCGAGGGATTGCCCATCGCCACGCCGGTCTTCGACGGCGCGAAGGAGGAAGTCATCAAGAGGATGCTGGAACTCTCGGGCCTGCCAGCCAGCGGCCAGACCACGCTCTACGATGGGCGCACCGGCGACAAGTTCGATTCACCCGTGACGATCGGCTACATGTACATGATGAAGCTGAATCACCTGGTGGACGACAAGATGCACGCGCGCTCCACCGGATCCTACAGCC
>CAZFGB010000011.1:0-14208 GCA_964518405.1 uncultured Pseudomonadales bacterium
GATGCCGCCGTCGGATCCGTCCCCGACGTTGGCGTTGGTGACGAACTCGATCCCCTCCTCGCGCATGAGGGCGAGACGCCGCTCCACGATGCGCTCCTTCTCGAGCTTCATGTTCGGGATGCCGTAGGTGAGCAAGCCCCCTATGCGGTCCGCCCGCTCGTACACGGTCACGTTGTGCCCAGCCTGATTGAGTTGCGCCGCGGCGGCGAGACCCGCGGGACCCGAACCGACGATCGCCACCTTCTTTCCCGTGCGGGTCTGCGGCGGCATGGGCACGACCCAGCCTTCCTCGAATCCGCGGTCGATGATCGCCATTTCGATGTTCTTGATGGTCACGGCGGGATCGGTGATGCCCAGTACGCACGCGCCTTCGCACGGCGCCGGACAGACGCGCCCGGTGAACTCCGGGAAGTTGTTGGTCTTGTGCAGGCGGTCGAGCGCTTCCCGCCAGTGCCCGCGATAGACGAGATCGTTCCACTCCGGGATCAGGTTGTGGATCGGGCAGCCGTTCTCCGACTGGCAGAAGGGGACCCCGCAGTCCATGCAGCGCGCGCCCTGGATCTCGAGATGCCCGACGTCGTGGTCGGTGTAGATCTCGCGAAAGTCGAGGACGCGCGCCTTCGGGTCGCGGTACGGTTCCGCAACGCGCTCGAACTCCATGAATCCCGTCGTCTTGCCCATCGCGGTGGTCTGCTATCCGCCGGCCGCGGCCTGACCGAGCTCGAGTTCCCGCTCCTGCAGGACACGCTTGTAGTCGATGGGCATCACACGCACGAATCGGGACAGGTTGCGGTCCCAGTCCTCGAGGATCCCACCAGCCACGGGAGAGCCCGTGAATTCGGCGTGCCGGCGGATCAGGTCTTCGACCTCGTCGGCCTCCGCCTCGTCTTGAACGGTCTCAAGTTCGACCATCTCGGTATTGCACAACGCGTGGAAACGGCCTTCCGGGTCCCACACGTAGGCGATCCCGCCGCTCATGCCGGCGGCGAAGTTTCGTCCGGTGGGTCCGAGGATCACCGCGCGGCCACCGGTCATGTATTCGCAGCCGTGGTCTCCCACGCCCTCGATCACCGCCCGGGCGCCGGAATTGCGCACGCAGAATCGCTCGGCGGCAACGCCCCTGAAGAAGCACTCGCCTCCCGTGGCGCCGTACAGCGCGACGTTGCCGATCAACACCTGCTTCTCGGCTTCGAATCGGCTCGCTTTCGGCGGATAGATGACGAGGCGGCCGCCGCAAAGCCCTTTGCCGACGTAGTCGTTCGCGTCGCCTTCGACTTCCAGCGTCACCCCGCGCGCGAGCCAGGCGCCGAAGCTCTGCCCCGCGCTGCCGTCGAACTTGAAGTGAATAGTCCCGTCGGGAAGCATGGCGGGCCCGACTCGCTTGACGATCTGGTGGGACAGCATGCCGCCGACGACGCGGTTGACGTTGATGATCGGCAGTTCGGCGCGCACTTTCTCGCCGCGGGCGAGCGCGGGTTCCGCCAGGCGGATGAGTTCGTTGTCGAGGGCGGCGTCGAGACCGTGGTCCTGCTCGTGGATCGCATAGACCCCGAGGCAGTTCTCCGGCGCCTGGGCCGGCGCAAGGATCTCGGACAGATCCAAGCCCCTCGACTTCCAGTGCCGCACCGCGCCGCCCACGTCCAGCGCGTCGACCCGACCGATCATGTCGTTGACCGTCCTGAACCCCAGGTCCGCCATGATGCCCCGCAGTTCCTCCGCGATCATGAACATGTAGTTGACGACATGCTCGGGCGCGCCGGCGAACTTGGTGCGGAGCACCGGGTCCTGGGTCGCGATCCCCACGGGGCAGGTGTTGAGATGGCACTTGCGCATCATGATGCAGCCGAGCGCGACCAGCGGGGCCGTCGCGAAGCCGAACTCCTCCGCCCCCAACAGCGCCGCGACGGCGACATCGCGGCCCGTCTTGAGCTGTCCGTCGGTCTGCAGCACGACCCGGGACCGGAGGTTGTTCATCACCAGGGTCTGGTGGGTCTCCGCGATGCCGAGTTCCCACGGCACGCCGGCGTGCTTGATGGAAGTGAGCGGCGATGCGCCCGTCCCGCCGGTGTCGCCGGCGATCACCAGGTGGTCGGAACGGGCCTTGGTGACCCCCGCCGCCACGGTGCCGACCCCGACCTCGGCGCCGAGTTTCACGCTGATGCGCGCCTCGGGGTTCGCGTTCTTCAGGTCATGAATGAGTTGCGCGATGTCCTCGATGGAATAGATGTCGTGATGCGGCGGCGGGCTGATCAAGCCGACGCCCGGCGTCGAGTGGCGTATCCCGGCGATGAAGTCGTCCACCTTTCGCCCGGGCAGTTCCCCGCCCTCTCCGGGTTTCGCGCCCTGAACGATCTTGATCTGCAACTCGTCGGCGTTGGTCAGGTACTCGATGGTCACCCCGAAACGGCCGCTCGCCACCTGCTTGATGGCGGAGCGCCTGGAGTCGCCGTTCGGGAGCGGCGCATAGCGCCGCGAGTCCTCTCCCCCCTCGCCGGTATTGGACTTGCCGCCGATACGGTTCATGGCGACGGCCAGCGATTCGTGCGCCTCCTTCGAGATCGATCCGAAACTCATGGCGCCGGTGGCGAATCGCTTGACGATTTCCTTCGCCGGTTCCACCTCGTCGATGTCGACGGGATCGCCTCCCGCGCCGGATCTGAACCGCAGCAGGCCGCGCAACGTGCTGCGGCGCGTGTTCTCGTTGTTGACGTGCTCGGAGAAGCGCTGGTAGGCCTCGGTGCTGTTGCCGCGCGCGGCCTGCTGCAGGTCCGCTACGGCGTCCGGATCCCACATGTGCGTATCGCCGCCGCGGCGCCAGTGGAAGTCGCCGGGATTGGGCAGGACCGGGAGGGCGACCGTGTCCCGCGGCGGGAATCCGATGGCGTGGCGGCGCCGCATCTCTTCCGCCAGGACCTCGAAACCCACCCCGCGCACACGGCTCGCGGTGCCTGCGAAACAGCGCTCCACCACGTCTTCGTTGAGTCCCACCGCCTCGAATATCTGCGCGCCCTTGTAGGACTGGAGCGTCGAGATGCCCATCTTGGCCATCACTTTCATCATGCCCTTGGCCACGCCCTTGCGATAGGCAGTGACGATGTCCGCATTGTTCGCGACATGCGCCGCTCCGCTGAGGTAGCCCTTGCGGCGGGCGTCCCACAGGGCTTCGAACGCGAGGTAGGGATTGATTGCGTCGGCGCCGTAGCCGATGAGCAGGCAATGATGGTGCACCTCGCGCGCTTCGCCCGTCTCCACCAGGATGCCGATACGGGTGCGCGCATGTTCGCGCACCAGGTGATGGTGCACCGCGCCGACGGCGGCCAGGGCGCTGATCGGCACGCGCTTCGGGCCGATCGCGCGGTCGGACAGTACGATGAGGCTGTAGCCGTCCTCGATCGCCCGGCTCGCCTCGGCCGAGATGCGGTCGAACGCTTCGAGCAGGCCGCGCTTGCCGGAATCGAGCGGGAAGGTGATATCGATCTCCTTCGCGCGCCACCCGCGGTGGTCCATGTCCCTGAGCGTCGCGAGTTCTTCGTTCGACAGGATCGGATGCGGAATCCGCAGTCGATGGGCATGGCCTTCCTTCACCTCGAGGAGGTTGCGCTCGGGCCCGATATAGCACTCGAGCGCCATGATGACTTCCTCGCGAATCGAATCGATGGCGGGATTGGTCACCTGCGCGAAGAGTTGCTTGAAGTAGTCGTACAGCATGCGCGGCTTTTCGGACATGACCGCCAGCGCCGCGTCGTTGCCCATGGACCCCAGCGGATCGCGCAGTTCCTGCACCATGGGCACCAGCATGAACTGCATGGTCTCGGCGGTGTAGCCGAAGGCCTGCATGCGGGACATGAGCGTCGAAGGCTCGAAACCGGCCCCCGAAACCGCCGGCAGGTGAGCGAGTTCGATTCGCTGCGCATCGAGCCAGCGCTTGTACGGCCTGGCCGCCGCCCACTCGGTCTTGATCTCCTCGTCCGGAATCATGCGGCCCTGGTCGAAGTCGATGAGGAATATCTTGCCCGGCTGCAGGCGACCCTTCTCCACCACGCGTTCCGGATCCACCGAGACCACGCCCACCTCCGAGGCCATGATGCACTTGTGGTCGTCCGTGACGTAGTACCGCGACGGGCGCAGGCCGTTGCGATCGAGCACGGCGCCGATATAGGTGCCGTCGGTGAAGGCGATGGACGCCGGACCGTCCCACGGCTCCATCAGGCACGAGTGGTACTCGTAGAACGCGCGCCGCGCTTCCGGCATGTTCGGATGCTGCTGCCAGGCTTCCGGAATCATCATCAGCACCGCTTCCTGCAGCGTGCGGCCGGTCATCAGCAGGAATTCCAGCACGTTGTCGAAGGTGCCCGAGTCGGAGCAGTCCTCCTCGACGACGGGGAACAGCTTCGGAAGATCGTCGCCGAAGAGCTCCGAACGCACCACGCCTTCCCGCGCGTTCATCCAGTTCTTGTTGCCGAGCAGGGTGTTGATCTCGCCGTTGTGGCACATGAACCGGTTCGGCTGGGCGCGGTCCCAGGACGGGAACGTGTTGGTCGAAAAACGCGAATGCACCATGGCGAGGTGCGATTCGTAGTCCTCGTCTTCGAGATCGGGGAAGAAACCGAAAAGCTGGTGCGGCGTCAGCATGCCCTTGTAGATGACGATCTTCGTCGACAGGCTGCAGATGTAGAAGAGCTTCCGCTCCGACAGGCGCGTGTCGGTGCGCAGACGGTGCGTCGCATCCTTGCGGATGAGGTACAGGCGCCGCTCCAGCGCATCGCCCTCGACGCCCGGCGCGGCGGCGATGAAGAGCTGCTCCATGACCGGCATCGCCGCGCGCGCGGCGTTGCCGATGTCGGCCGCGTTCGGATCGATCGGCAGCGACCGCCAGCGCAGGAGCCTCTGGCCCGCGCGGGCAACGGCCTCGGCCACGACGCGCTTGCAGTGGGCGCGTTCCGCCGGGTCCCTCGGCAGGAACACGTTGCCGACGCCGTAACGCCCCGGCGGCGGCAATACGGCGTCCATCGATCGCTCCGCCACCTTGCTCAGGAACTTGTGCGGCAGGCCGGTCAGGATGCCCGCGCCGTCGCCGGTGTTCTTTTCGTAGCCGAGCCCGCCACGATGGACCATGCAGCAGTTCATGTTCCCCGCGTCACGTATGATCTCGCGGCTCGCGCGGCCCCTGATGTCGCAGATGAACCCGACGCCGCAGCCGTCTTTCTCGAAGGCGGGGTCGTACAGCCCGTAGGACGTTGGGTGTCCCAGCGCGAGCTGGCGGTTCAGGTCAGTCATCGGCATCGATCAGGTTTTCTTGGGGGAACGCGCAAAAATGGCAGAAAAGCACCGGCGTATCAAGTCGCGAGAGGCGTTCCCCGGCGGGGGTTTAGGCAGTAAGTTGTTGAAACATATTGGGTGTTCCCGTACTGCGGACCCGTCGATTCCAATGCAGATGGGGAATATGAGCATTGACTGACTTTGAATGAGTCGTAAAGCCGACTCACGATGAGTCACAATTGTGACTCACGAGGGCTATATGGGTATGAACCAGCTAACGATACGCGGTTTTGACGATGATCTGGCTAGGCGAATCCGACAACTGGCGGACCAAGAGGGTATCTCCTTGAATCGAGCGGTACTGAGGCTGCTCCGCCGTGGAGCTGGCCTTGCCCCCGGAAAGCGCGGAACGGACATTGTTGGATCTTCGCTGGACCACTTGATCGGCACCTGGACAGATGAGGAAGCGCTCGAGATGGATCACGCCATCCAGAACCTTTCGCAAATTGAACGCGGCATGTGGGAAGACTGACTGAGTATGACCAAGAGATCCCGGTTCGACGTCATCGTGCATACGTTCGTATTCGATCAGGACCGCCTGCTGCTGCTGCGGCGGGCGAATACCGGTTTCCTCGATGGCTACTACTCGCTTCCGGGCGGGCATGTCGAGGCTGGAGAGGAAGTTGCAAAGGCGGCCGTCCGGGAGGTTGCCGAAGAGTCACGCATCGAGATCCTCGAAATCGAGCCCTCCATCGTCATGCCCTATGGGGACGGCGTCGATTTCCTGTTCGAAGCCAGGCGCTGGCGCGGCACCGCCAGGATCGGTGAACCGGACCGTTGTGACGACCTCGTCTGGGTCCCACCGAACCGATTGCCGGACAGGACGGCGCCCTATCTCCGGAAGGCACTGGAACTAAGAAGCGCAGGGACCTGGTATCACGAGTTTCGCTGAAGCGATCTCCGCTGCCGCCCGCGATCAGAACGCGTAGCGCAACCTGCCGTACATCAGACGACCGTTGTAGCCGGCGGGCGAATAGCGCGGGTACAACCGGCCTGAACTCGGCGACCGGACGGCCTCGTCCGGATACGCATCGAGCACGTTGTCGGCCCCGATCACCACCGCGAGACCCGCATCGAACGCGTACTTCACCGACAGGTCCAGGTATTGGTATCCGTCGTGGTAGTGGTTGTCGTCGGAGTCGAACCAACTGCCGAAGTAGTTGAGGCGCGCCCCCAAGTCCCAGCTTCCCGTCGCATGGCTCACCGCCAGGCTGACACGGGATCCCGGGGAACCCCGCTCGATGGAGGCTACGCGGCTGGCGGTCGACGCCTGCTCCAGTTCCTCGATGCTGGTCAGGGTGCGGTTGAAGCCGGCCAGCAGGTTCGTGACCCCGAGGTCCGTGTCGAAGCGCCGGGTCAGCACGATGTCCAGTCCCGTGGTGCGGGTGTCGTAGTCGTTGGTGAAATAGCGTATTCGGTTGAAGTCCTGGGCCGCCGCGACTCCAGCCGCAATGAGCTCCGCGCGCAGCGCATCGCTCACCGTGAGGTTATCGGAGAGCGCGATGCGGTCCGCGAGGTCGATGCGGAACAGGTCGACGGTCAGATCCAGACCTGCGTCGGTCTGGAGGAGGAACCCGAGCGTGAAGTTGTCGGAGCTTTCCGCATCGAGCGGCGCGCCGCCCAGGGCCAGCGCCACGGGGTTGGTGGAAGCTACCGTGCCCTGCTCCCGGAACACGCCGGTGGCGGAATCCACCACCGTGGACAGGTTGTTGGCGTTCTGCTGCCCCGGCGTCGGCGCGCGGAACCCCGAGCCCGCGGAGGCGCGCAACGCAACGGCATCGCTGACTTGCAGGCGGCCCGCGAGCTTGTAGTTCGCCACCGAGCCGAAATCGTCGAAGTCCTCCCAGCGCAGGGCGCCGCCAAGGCGCAGGCAGTCGTTCACGTCCGCCTCGAGATCGACATAGGCCGCGATGTTCGCCCTATCCCACTCCCCGGCGCTGGCGGGATTGAAACCGCCGAAGCCGTTCGAGCGGGCGGAGAAACCGTCGGCGCCGAACGGTCCCGTATCCCAGGAGAGTGGCTCGCCCATGACGATCCTGAATCCCTCGTCCCGCCACTCGAAGCCGGCGGCCACGTTGAGGTCGGACGCCAGACCCACGTCCATCGCATGGGTCAGGTCCACGTTGAAGTTGGTCTCCGTCTGCGCGTTCGCGCCGATGTCGAAGGAGCGCGGCGTCGCGGGACCGTAGGAGGCGTTGACCGTCTCATGGATGAAGAAGTCCAGGTTGTTCCGACCGTAGCTGACCGAAACGTCGTAGGTCAGGCCATTGTCCAACGAACCCGCAAGACCGCCCACCGCCGACATGTCGGTCATGCTGGCGCCGAACGCCGGCGTGAACCCTTCGGGCAGGACTTCCGCGAACGCGAAACACGCGTCGTCCTCCCCGAGCAGATCCCTCACTTTCACGACGTTCTCCGGCGTGGCGGCGTAGTCGTACCTGGCCTTGCAGGCGGGTCCGCCGCCGATAAGTATCCTGCCGCCGCTGACGTAGACGCCGGAGCGGCCCTGGGGAGAGCGGTAGAAGAACGCGGTGGTGACATCGCGGGTGGTGTAGTTGCCGAACGCGTAGCCGCGCGCGCCATTGTCGAGTTCAAAGCCGGTGTTGAGGAAGGCCTTCAGGCCGCCCTCGACTTCCGCATCGCCCCACGGCTTGGCGGGATTGGCCACGGAGACGCCCACGCCCTGCATGGCTACGGCGTCCGGATGCTGCACGCTTCGGTCGGTGGACGCTGAAGCCGTGTACTCGAGGCTCAGGTTCGCAAAGCCCGCCGCGCCGACGCCGAAGCCGCGGTTGGCCGAAATGACCATCATGTCCTCCGAGGTGTCCTCGGTGTGAAATCCGTACTTGGCCTCGAGGCTGCCGCCCTCGTCGTCATCTCTCAACACGAAGTTGACGACGCCGGCGATGGCGTCCGAACCGTATTGCGCCGCGGCACCGTCACGGAGCACCTCGACACGCTTGACGGAGGCTGCGGGGATGGCGGAAATGTCCGGACCCTGGGCGCCGTCGGACGCGCCGTTGGAAATCCACTGAATGACGGCGCCGCGATGGCGGCGCTTGTTGTTGACGAGCACGAGCGTGTGGTCCGGCGCCAGGCCGCGCAGGTTGACCGGCCGCAGCAGGGCCGCGGCATCACGGGAGGGATTGGTGCTGACGTGGAACGAGGGAATCGTGGTGCGCAGCAGGTTGGACATGTCCCCGCTGCCCTGTCCCATGAGCGCTTCGGCGTCGATGGCGTCCACCGGCACGGCCGCATCGGTGGCGGTGCGCGGCGCGGCGCGCGTGCCGACCACGACCACCGTCTCAAGCTGCGCCTCGGGCTGCTCCGTCTCTTCGGCTTGCGCAACTCCGTGGACAAGCGCAAGGGCGGCGATGCACAGACTACTGCGACAGAACAGCTTCGGTTGCATAGGGTAACCCCCGGTTGGCTGCAGGACTTCGGGAAAGGGATTTCGTTGGTCCCGCGGATGACTCCCAAACATCGGCAGGGGGCGCGTCGGCGCGCGGCAAGTATACCTCCGCAGCGGCCCCGTATCGCGCTTTCGGTCAAGTCGATAGAATCCCCGTCCCTTCGGACACGGGAGGCGGCAATAGTGGATGCGGTGAGGATCGCGGTGACGGGAGCGGCGGGCCAGATCGGGTACGCGCTGGTGTTTCGGATCGCATCGGGGCAGCTCCTGGGCGACGACACCCCCGTCGCACTGCAACTGCTCGAGATTCCGCCCGCGATGGACGCCGTCAACGGCGTGATCATGGAAGTGGAGGATTGCGCCTTCCCGCGGCTCTCGGGGATCACCGCCACCGACGATCCGAACGTCGCCTTCGACGGCGCCGACATCGCAATCCTCGTCGGCGCCAGGCCTCGCTCGGCGGGCATGGAGCGCGGCGACCTGCTCGAAGCGAACGCCGCCATCTTCTCTGCCCAGGGCGCGGCATTGAACGCGCATGCATCGCGGGACGTGAAGGTGCTGGTAGTGGGAAATCCGGCCAACACGAATTGCCTTATCGCGCAACGCAACGCGCCGAATATCGATCCCCGCAACTTCACCGCGATGATGCGCCTCGACCACAACCGCGCCAAGGCCCAACTCGCGGCAAGGACGGGCGCCCATGTCGATGCGGTGCGCGGGCTCGTGGTCTGGGGCAACCACTCTGCGACCCAGTACCCCGACCTCCATCACGCGACCGTGGACGGCAAGCCCGCAATGGAACTGGTAGATCAGGCCTGGTACGCGAACGAGTTCATCCCGACGGTGCAGCAGCGCGGCGCGGCCATCATCGCCGCGCGCGGCGCTTCGAGCGCCGCTTCCGCCGCCAACGCGATCATCGAGCACATCGGCGCCTGGGTCCACGGCACCGACGATGTCGTCAGCATGGGCGTCTATTCCGACGGCAGCTACGGAATCGAAGCAGGGCTGATCTATTCGTTCCCCGTCAGGTGCGCGGACGGCGACTGGCAGATCGTCGAGGGCCTCGATATCAACGCATTCAGCCGCGAGAAGATGCGGGCCACGGAAGTGGAACTGCGGGAGGAACGCGACGCCGTCGCGCATCTGCTTCCTTGAGTCAACCGCCCATCATCTGCCGCCAGGTGTCGATGTCCTTGACGGCAAGGTAGGGATTCTGGCGTTTCGAGGCGGCCATGGTGGCATTCGGGACAGCGCTGTAGTTGTGACCCGGCAATAGCAGGGTGTCGTCCGGCAGGGACTTCAGCCGCTGCAGGCTGTGGTACATCTCGTCCGGATCGGAGCCCGGAAGATCGACGCGGCCGCAACCGTTGATGAAGAGCGTATCCCCGGATACAAGCGTGTTCTTGATGCGGAAGCACTGCGAGCCGGGCGTGTGTCCGGGCGTATGCAGGAACTCCACTTCGACGACCCCGATCTTCAGGGTGTCTCCCGAATCGACGCGGACCATGTCCGACTCGGATATGTCCGTAACCTTCTTCACGCCGTCCGCCTCATGCCTGTGCGCGTAGATCTTCACCGGCGACTTCTCGAGCAACTCGGCGACGCCGGCAATGTTGTGCCCGCGCATGCCGCCGCCGATGTGGTCCGGGTGATAGTGGGTCGCGAGCGCCGCGACGAGCTTGTATTCGCGCTCCTCGAGATGGCGCAGCAGCCCGTCGATGTCCCAAGCGGGATCGACGATCGCCACCTCTCGGGTGCTGCGCGATCCGACGACATAGGTGAAGTTCGCCATTGGCCCGATTTCTATCTGCTCGATGAGCAGTTCGTCTTGCTCTTCAGGCATCTGCCGCTCCTGCCGGGAAGGGCAACCATAGCACCGCCGGGGCCAAAGTCATGCCGCGTGTCCGATTCCGCGAACTCGTCCTGTGAGCAAACGGCAGACAGTGGAAGAACGGCAACCCTGGCACGGCGGGAAAGTTTCGCCACGTGTCCGATTCCGGCGAACTCGTAACCCTCCCTTTCGCATATAGTGGCCCAATGCTGCCGGCACCGGACATATGCCGCCGCGCCCGCCTCGCGCGGGATCTTCGTTTCGACGGCCATTTCGTCTTCGGTGTGGTGACCACGGGCGTCTTCTGCCGCCCGATCTGCCCCGCGAGGCCGTCGGCCGAGGACAACGTCCGCTACTTCGCGACCTCCGCCGCCGCGATGGAGGCGGGCTACCGACCCTGCCTGCGCTGCCACCCCGAGCGGGCGAGCCCACTGCCCGTCTGGACCATCGGCAGCGAGACCGTAGTGCGCGCGGTCCGCATGATCGACAGCGGCTATCTCGCCAGGCGTCCGGTACGCGCGCTCTCGGTCGAACTCGGTGTTGGCGAACGGCACTTGAATCGCCTGTTTCGCGCGGAACTCGGCACTACCCCAATGAGGCTAGCGCGCATGCGCCGGATTGCCCTCGCCAAGCGCCTCATCGACGAAACGGACCTGACGATGGCCGATGTCGCGCATGCGGCCGGCTATGGCAGCGTTCGCCGATTCAACGACGAGTTCTCGCGGGTATTTCATCGCCCTCCCCGCGCGGCGCGCCGCAGCCGCACGCGTGAAGGCGCGTCCCCGGTGCGCCTTCGCTTGCCCACGCGCGAACCGTTCCACGCGGACTGGGTGTTTTCCTTCCTGGCCCGCCGGGCGCTCCCCGGCCTGGAGCGTGTGGATGGCCACGCGTACCGGCGACGGATCGACCGTCACTGCATCTCGGTGTCGCGCGAAGACGGGGCCCTGTGGCTTGAAGTGCCGAGTGCGCTCGCCAATCGCACGGCAGATGTCCTTGCGCGCGTTCGACGCGTGTTCGATCTCGATGCGGACCCGAACGCCATCGATTCACACCTTCTCGAGTCCCCCGCGTGCGCGCCCTGGGTTCGCGTTGCTCCTGGCATTCGTGTTCCGGGCGCATGGGACGCCTTCGAAGGCGGCGTCAGGGCTGTCCTCGGACAACAGGTCAGCATCGACCGCGCCACCGACCTGGCAACCAGGCTCATCGACAGGTTCGGCGCCGACGGGTTTCCGACACCCGAGACGCTTGCAAGCGCCGACGTGGCGACGATCGGGATACCCGGCGGGCGGGCCGCGGCCGTGCGGCACCTGGCGCGCGCGGTGCTCGAACGGGGCGACGCCTTTCTGCTCGATCCACCGGCGGCGCGCGAAAACCTGCTCCGTATCGACGGCATCGGGCCCTGGACCGCCGAATACGTCGCCATGCGCGTCGCCAGTGACCCGGATGCCTTTCCCGCCTCGGACTGGGCCGTGCGCAAGGTGCTGGGAGCGAACGCGCGCGATGCGCTGCGACGCGCGGCACCGTGGCGCCCTTGGCGGGCCTACGCGGTCATGCACGTCTGGCGCGGTTATTCCCGGGAGATCGAGGGTGTCCCTCGCAAGGAGCAGCGCGAGGGCGAACCCCCCGCAAAGAGGCACTGATATGTACTACGCATGGACAGGAAGTCCCGTCGGCAGGCTGCTGCTGGCCGGCACGGAGACGCTATCGCTGATCGCGTTTTCGCGCGGCGCGAACAGCATCGCGCCGAAAGCGGACTGGAAGCCGTCGGATGCGCCCTTCCTCCGCGAGGTCGCCGCGCAACTCGAGGAGTATTTCCGAGGCGCGCGGCGCGAGTTCGACCTCGATTTCAAGCCCACCGGCACGGCGTTCCAACTCGCGGTGCTCGACGCGCTGACGACCATCCCCTACGGCGAGACCCGCAGCTATGGCGAAATCGCATCGCAGATCGGCAGGCCGAAAGCGGTGCGCGCGGTCGGCGCCGCCAACGGCCGCAATCCGCTATCCATCGTGATTCCCTGCCACCGGGTCATCGGCGCCGACGGCAGCCTGACCGGCTTCGGCGGCGGCCTCGAAACGAAGCGCTACTTGCTGGAGCTCGAGGGCGCCTCCGGTTGACGTTCGCGCCTTGGCGGCCGCCTGTCCGGCGGCTTGGGGTGTCGATCCAGCGTGCTGGCGAGTTTGCGCCGTTCGTCGGGGGTCAACCTCGACACCACCGCGACGAGCCTCTGGTGGCTGAGCGCCTGGCTCTCATCCAGTCGCCGGCGAAACTCTGCGAGCGTCTCGGACAGGGCCTCCTCTTCGAACGGTTCGGAGATCAGGGCGGCGCGCATGTCCCGCTGCGCGCTACGAAGTTTTCGAAGCTTGGGTCTCATGGCCCTGCGGGTCTCGAGGCCCTGGAACACCTCCCGGCGGCGATCCTCCTGCAGGAACTTGAGCTGCGGAACCGGGCCGATCCCGCTCCGAATACCGAAGTCGCCCGACATTCTGCCGACGACGAAGCCCGCCAGCAGCAGGTTCAAAACGACCGAGACGGCCAGTGCCCCGATGAGCCATTTGCTACGCATCAAATATCCCCGACGCTGTCGACGCCGTTCGCTTCCTCGATTTCAGAGAAGGCGATGATCGCCACGGCCTCCTCGAGGCTATCCGTCTCGGGATAGGTGAAGCCGAGCGTGAAACCCAGGGCGAGCGGCGCCGCCGCAAGGGCGATCGGCCGCCACAACGGCGCGAAAAGCCAGGACAGCATGTCGGTCGGACGTCCCTCGGCGTTCACATGGGCGAGGATTCGAGCCTTGAGACCGAGCGGTTCCGGCGCCTCCATGGTCTCGGCCAGCAACGCGTCGAACGCGCGGGCGGCATCCAGCTGTCGCCGACCTTCCGAGGCATCGGCAAAAGCGCGGCCTGCCGCGCGCCGCGCGGCGGGCCAGCATTCGAGATTCGCGCCGTACCGGTCAAGGCACTGCCGAAACTCTTCGTTCGTCATCACACTCCCTCCAGTTTCATATAGGGACCCAGTCTCGCCTTGAGGGTCCTCCGCGCGCGTGCGATCAGGGATTCCAGCGCATCCACCGAGACACCGAGAATCTGCGCCGCCTCTTTGTTGGATCGTCCCTGGATCTGGCACAACACCAGGGCCGACCGCTGCCGTTCCGGAAGCGCGGCGATACCGGCGCGCACCGCCTTGCGGCGTTCTTCCGCGATGCCGAGATCATCCGCTCCTGGCGCATCGTCGGCCATCGCCTCCAGTTCCGTATCGACGGTAGGCCGCCGCTTGCGGAACTCGTCCACGCACAGGTTATGGGCGACCCGGTATAGCCACGTGGTGAAGCGGACGCGCCCCGGCCTGAACGTTCGCGCCCGGTGCCAAATCCGCAGGAACGTTTCCTGGGCGATGTCTTCGGCATCGGCCCGATTGTTCGTCATCCTGTAGACGTAGGCGTGCACGCTATTGAGATGCCGGTCCAGCAGGCGCGTATACGCCTGCTGGTCTCCGGCCTGGACCAGACGCATCAGTTCCTCGTCCGGCACCTGGCCCAAAACGGCTATTCGGTCTTGGCCGCATCGGCGTCGCCGGACTTCCTCATCTTGCGCCAGCCGCGCTTTTTCTTCCCGTCGCCGTCGGCGCGCCCCTTGCGCAGGGCCCGCA
>CAZFGB010000012.1:0-5273 GCA_964518405.1 uncultured Pseudomonadales bacterium
ATACCCCTGTTGTCAACAGTTCTGGTGAATTGGCCATCGCGACCGGTCTATAGTGCTGCCTGCGAAGGAGGAAGCGAATGAACGAGTTGAAGGGAAAGATCGCGGTTGTATCGGGCGCCAGCCGGGGCATCGGAGAAGCCAGCGCGCGCGCGCTGGACGCGGCCGGCGCGAGAGTCGTGCTCACCGCACGCACGGTCTCCGATCTCGACAGGGTGGCAGGCGATCTTTCCAACGACCCGGTGGTAATGGAGGCCGACCTGTCGGCGCCTCGCGCGGGAACGGAACTGGCCGAACGGATCCTGGCGACCGTGGGCGGGGTGGATATCCTGGTCAACAACGCGGGCATACCGATGCGGCGAAAACCCCACGAATTGACCGAGGAGGATTTCGATCTCGTCTTCTCCATCAACGTTCGCTCGCTCCTGATGCTCAGCCTCGGGCTTGGTCCGTCGATGATCGCCCGCGGCGGGGGTTCGGTCATCAATATCTCGTCCATCGCAAGCCTCCGCGGTCCCCTCGGCAGGGTGGCATATGCGGGCGCGAAGGGCGCCGTCGACGCGATGACGCGGGCGCTGGCTGCGGATTGGGGCCCGGAGGGCATTCGCGTGAACGCGCTTTGCCCCGGCCTGATCATCACGTCGATCTGGGAGGCGGACCGCCGCGACGTGCCGGGCCTCGCAGAGCAACTGGAAGAACGGATCGCGCTCAAGCGCTGGGGCGACGGAGCCGATGTCGCCGACGTCGTCGTGTTCTTCGCGAGCGATGCTTCCCGCTATGTGACCGGAGAGGTGGTGGCGGTGGACGGCGGCATGGCGAGAGTGAGTACCGCGCCGCGCCGGAAAGATTGATGCAGGCAGGGGATGCAGCATGACGACGCTCTACCGCAATGGACGAATCTTCGATGGCGAACGCATGATCGACGGCCATGCGGTGCTCGTCGAAGACGGACGCATTAATCGGGTGGCGCCGCAGGGCGAGTTCGAGGGATTTGCCGGCGAAGAGGTCGATTGCTCGGAAGGCACGTTGTTGCCCGGCCTCATCGACTGCCATGTGCATCTGCTGTTCCGCGGCGAACCCGACCCGATGGCGGTGCTCGAGAGACTGGACGCCGCGCACGCCGTCGTTCGCGCGCTCGAACATGCCGCCGACACCCTGCGCGGAGGAGTCACGTCGGTGCGCGATTGCGGGGGCCGCGAATACCAGGAGTTCGCGGTGCGCGATGCCTGCAACGAGAGGCGCTTCCCCGGGCCCACCGTTCGCGCGGCCGGCAAGATGATCTGCATGACCGGCGGGCACGGGAACCGCATCGGTCGCGTCGCGGACGGCGCGGACGAGGTCGTGAAGGCGGTCCGGGAACAGGTCCATGCGGGTTGCGATCTCGTCAAGATCATGGCGACCGGCGGCGTGATGACGCCCGGCGTCAATCCGGAGGACGCGCATTACTCCGCCGAGGAGATGGCCGTCGGCATCGCCGAGGCGAAACGCTTTCACCGGCCGACGGCAAGCCACGCCCAGGGCGCGGAGGGCATTCTCAATGCCGCCCGGGGCGGCGTGACCTCCATCGAGCACGGCATCTTCATGAACGAGGAGTGCTGCCGGGAGATGGTAGAACGGGGCACGTTCCTGGTCCCGACCCTCGCTGCGCTACGCAACATACTGGGCAATGTCGAAGCGGGCATCCCGGACTACGTGGTCGAGAAGGCGGCCCGTTGCGCACAAGCGCACGAGCAGTCGGTGCGGATGTTCCGCGAGGCGGGCGGCCGCATCGCCCTGGGAACGGATGCGGGGACGCCGTTCAACCTGCACGGCCAGAACGCGGAGGAACTCCGGTACATGGTTGAAGTCGGTTTGTCCAATCTCGAGGCGCTACAGTCTGGTACTTCCAACGCGGCTGACCTCATGGGCCTGGACGACCGGGGACGCATTGTCGAGGGCGCAGCGGCGGATCTCCTGCTGGTCGACGGCGACCCGTCCCGGGACATCTCGGCGGCGGCGGACTCTGATCGTCATCGCCGGGTTGTCAAGAACGGGGAAGTCGTTCCCGGCCGGTCGCGACAGGGGTAGGCCGAGCATGTAGGCTCTGTGGCTCTTTCACTCGGGTCAGGGGCAGGAAAGCATGCAGGTATTGAAACGCGTCGGCGTCGCTTCGGCGACGAAGATCTCCGGGGTTATCGCCGCGGTCTTCGGAGTTCTCCTCGGAATCGGATTCGCGTTCGCCGGAGGCGGTCTGGGTTCCTTCGGCGGCCTGCCGGGTTGGCTCATCGGACTGATTGGCTGGCCCATCATCTACGGCGTGATCGGCGCCATCGCGGGTGCGATCTACGCTGCGCTCTACAATCTCGTTGCCGGATCGGTGGGCGGTCTCGAAGTCGAACTCGAATAGAACCTTCGCCACTCTCCCGGCGGGACCCTCAGCCGCAGCGCGGCGGAATGCCGCCGGCTGGCTTCGCTAACTCCTGCCGGCGCTCTCCAACAGGCGATCCCTCAGGTCGGGCGAGACGGTCTTCAGGCCGAAGTTGACTTCGTCGCCTATCTAGCAACCGCCGAGCGGTGCCAGCCGCGACTTCATCATGTAGGCGCAGATGCCGAACACGAGTAACCTCTAGTGCCCGTCCCCGCCAAAAAATCCCTGATGAGAAATCGACCTACCCGCAACGACATCTTCACCGCCGAGACCCTTGAGCAACTGCAAAACGCGATCAAGGATCTAGCGATCGAGGTCCCAGCGCGAGGCCAAGGCCGCACGACTGACCACTGCGAGCAATGGCAGATCCAACATCTGCTCCAAGCCCTGTTAGAGGCCGGGCAGCTTCACCCGCCCGTGGCGTTGAGAAAGGGTGAAAGCCCTGACTTCCTCCTTGAAACCAGTACGCGCTGCATAGGGATCGAAAACACCGAAGCGATCAATCCCGACTACGCTCGTGCCACGGTGCATCCGAACGCTCGCGAAGGCGGCTCTGTGGTGGACCCGTCGTTGTACAAGTGGGGTGCACACGGTCGGCCAAGCCAGCAGATTGCCGAGGAAGCAGGCCGGACTGAACTGACCGGTGACGGCTGGGCTGGAGACAGCGTCGAGCGGGAGTTCGCCGAGTCCGTAGTGGATTTGGTTGACCGCAAGAATCGCAAGCTGCGATCTCTCTATGAGAAACTCGACAGTGATCGCCTACTCATCTACCACAACCAGACTTTGCCATGCATCGATTTCGGATCGGCGCTGTCTTACACGAAGGACGCTCTCGCTCACCGCTGGGGACCTTCCGCATTTGACACGGTGTACGTCCACGTCTTTGATCGGATCTTCCGGTTCACCGCCGACGATTCACGAGTCCTCAAGTTGCCGCGATAGGTCGTTTCCGGTCTTCGATGGTGTCGCGTGGGACTGACTCGGATCGGGCGACCCGCTACTCCCGATGCGATTGGCGGCTGGTTCGCCCCTCGCTTCGCCCGGCATCGCGTTCCGCTCGATGACGACGCCGAACGGCTCAAGACTCGCTCCGATGCTTGCGAAGCTCCTGGAGGACGCTGTCCGCCGGGTGAACGGTTTCTGTGTGTCCAACTGACGTGTGGAACTGTCCACGAAGTGTTCGAAGGGATCGTTCCGAGAGATCCTTGACGAAGTCGACCGCGAACTCGGCAATGTTGCTGTCGTCCATCGCGACGAACATTGCTTTCTCGCCGTGCGCCAAGGTCTTTGGCAGTTGATCGCCCGTCCCGCCGTAGTTCGTTGTCAGACAGAAGCGCCGCTCGCGACGGGTTCCCACCCGCCAACCGATTGAGTTGATGACCACGGGCCGTTCTCCGGTGTTGGTGACGATGAAGGTCAGATAGGTTCTTCGAGATGGGTCGGGGACAATCATCCCCATGTCCACGAGGGCATTGACCTTCACTCTCTGACTGCTGCGGGCGAGCCAAAGGGCGACGACGCTCGCGGTTATCGTGCCCAGGGCAGCAAGCCAGGACGCTAGTGCGTTCGAAATCTCTAGTGGTGTCATGGCGAGGCCCTCCGTTCGGCTGGGTTGCGATATTTGCGGTCGGGCTCTTTGGACCGAGTCGATCCCCGCGAGGTAGACGCTTCCAGCGGTCCTTCGGCTTTGGCAAGCGTCCAAACGCGCCGAACGAGATTCGCCCCTATGGGCCCTTCGCCGTGCGCCTCTTCCCTCAATTCGCGCATCAATGCTGTTGCGCTCGTGAAGCACCTTATCGTTTCCATCCCGCGCTCGAAGGTCGGCTGAGCACGGACCTCCCGGTCGCCCGCGAACACCAGGCATCCGGTGACCTGCGTTCCCGGTGCCCAATCCCGAACCGCCTCGACGTTGGCCGCAATACGGCGCAGAGCCTCGGGAAACTTCCGACCCGGAATCCACCCATGCTTCGTTTCGATCACCCACAGTCGACGCGGGGTCGCCACCAAGTGGTCGATGTCGCCGACCCTGGCGATCTCCTCCACATGGTGCGCCACACCGCATCGCTCTCTTGTTAGCGCATACTCGATCGCTTGACCCACGTTCTCTTCCGCGCGTGCGCCAACTCTCATGTCGCGCAGCCGCCACCGGTCGACACTTCGCCCGCCGGTCCGTGTCGCCTTGTAGAACGCAGCCCCGAGGCATACTGCGCCCGGCAACAACGCGAACCAGATGGTCCACTCACGCGCAGGTGCGGCCCCGCACGTCAACCAGAGCGCCAGACCCGCGCCGAGCAGGCATCCGATCCCCATCGTGGCGAGCAACCCAACGTCGATCATTCGTTCAATGAGCCGTTCGCGAAGCCACTCGCCGGGATTTCGTTTCATCCATCTTTCTCGGTCGATGCGGAAGGGATATTGTCGCACTTCCGCCCTCAGCCGACGCGTGGCCACCCTGTGCCGAATGCAGCAGGCTGATGAGTCGGCGCTGGCTCGGCGGTACCAAGGGATGTGGCCCTTGAGCCAGCAATTGGGCACACTGTTCCAACGTTGATATTTAGTGAGCGTGAGTCGCACCCGGGTCAGGCCGGATCATGAATCGTGCGGACGACGGACGGGTGTTGGGTTTCCGTGGTGCAGGAGACGTTGCGACATCGCGGGCGGCTTGGGATTGGCCGAGGTCACTCGACTCTTGACGTTCGGCCAATAAACGGGAGAACGAGGGTCGGGGCTAAGTGCCTGTGGGTCATAAGTTCGGACACGTATTCTACGCGGCGGCAAGGAGGGGCTGTTCGCGAGCGTGGGCGCGATCGATGCGGAGCAGCAGATCGTCGAGGTCTTTGCTGGTGAACTTCCACTCGAAGGGTCGGGC
>CAZFGB010000013.1:0-5025 GCA_964518405.1 uncultured Pseudomonadales bacterium
GCGAGCAGGCGCTCGAAATCTGCGACATGATCGTCCGTTCCGGGGCCGTCGATGTCGTGGTCATAGACTCCGTCGCCGCGCTCACGCCGAAGGCGGAAATCGAAGGCGACATGGGCGACTCCCACGTCGGTCTGCAGGCGCGCCTGATGAGCCAGGCGCTGCGGAAGATGACCGCCAACATCAAGCAGTCCAACACGCTTGTGATCTTCATCAACCAGATCCGCATGAAGATCGGCGTGATGTTCGGCTCCCCGGAAACCACGACCGGCGGCAACGCGCTCAAGTTCTACTCTTCGGTTCGCCTCGACATCCGCCGCATCGGCGCAATCAAGGATGGCGACGAGGTCATCGGCAACGAGACCCGGGTAAGGGTGCTCAAGAACAAGGTGGCGCCGCCGTTCAAGCATGTCGAGTTCCAGATCCTCTACGGCAAGGGGATCAACCGGACCGGCGAGATCATCGACCTCGGTGTGGCCCAGGGGATCGTCGACAAGTCGGGTGCCTGGTACAGCTACAACGGCGACCGCATCGGCCAGGGGCGGAAGAATGCAACGAACTTCCTGAACCAGAACGAAGCGCTCCGAAGCGAAATCGACGCGCGCGTGCGCGCCGCCTTGCTGCCCCAGCCGTCAGAGCGGGATGCGGAGCCAGAGGCAGAGGTAAGAACAGGGGCCGGGGCCAAGAGAACACAGACCGATCAGGGCAAGCCGGCCTCTGCGCGGTCCCGCTAGCCAGTCGGCCGCGTTCCGGGTGCAAAACCCGCATGCAAAAGCCGCGGGCGGTAACAGCGTCGACAGCGCGATGAACACGCGCCAATCCGAGCAAGCGACGCTGACCGAGCGAGCCCTGCGTCTGCTCGCAACTCGCGAACACTCCCGATTCGAACTGCGCCGCAAGCTGCTGCGCCGCCGCGCATCCGATTCGCCCAAGCCGCATGAAAAGCCGCATGAAAAGCCGCATGAACAGCCGAATAGGCAGGCGCTGGTTCAGGTGCAGGTGGAAACCGTACTCGACGATCTCGCGCGCCGGGACCTGCTGTCCGATGTCCGCTTCGCCGAGGCGTTTGTCCGTCGCGGCATCGATCGCGGTCACGGCCCGATCAAGATTCGGGCGGACCTGCGCAACCGGGGCGTGATGGAAGACATCATCGACGATACGCTCACTTTTTCCGACGAGTTCTGGCTTCGCCGTGCCCGGGCGGTGCAGGCCAAACGCTTCGGCAACGCCGGCGCCCGTGCCGGCGACAGCAGCGACGCCGGGTCGGCGAGCCGCTCCGAATGGGCCCGTCGCGCGCGTTTCCTCGCGTCGCGCGGATTCGCATCGGACATCATCTATCGAACGCTGGGCCCGCAGACCGTATAATCCGCCGCCTTTTGAAGTTCAGGAATCGCGACGGTGAAAACTGCCGAGATTCGAGCCGCTTACCTCGACTTCTTCGCGGCTCGCGGCCATCAGGTCGTCAAGTCCAGCAGCCTCGTTCCGGGGAACGATCCGACGTTGCTGTTCACCAACGCCGGGATGGTGCAGTTCAAGGACGCGCTTGCGGGCCGCGAGCGCCCGGGCTTCGACCGGGCGGTTTCCTGCCAGCTTTGCGTCCGCGCCGGGGGCAAGCACAACGACCTCGAAAACGTCGGCTATACGGCGCGCCACCAGACGCTGTTCGAAATGCTCGGCAACTTCAGTTTCGGCAGCTATTCGAAGGAGGAGGCGATCACCTGGGCATGGGAGTTCGTCACCGACGTTCTCGGGTTCGACCGGGACAGATTGTTGGTGACCGTGCATCCGACCGACGACGAGGCGGCGCGACTCTGGATCGACAAGATCGGCGTGGCGGCGGAGCGGGTGATCGAACACCCCGATAATTTTTGGGCGATGGGCGATACCGGCCCGTGCGGGCCGGACTCGGAGATTTTCTACGATCAGGGCCCCTCGGTCGCTGGCGGACCGCCGGGTTCGCCGGAAGAGGAGGGCGACCGTTTCCTCGAAATCTGGAACCTGGTGTTCCCGCAGTACGACAGGTCCGCGGGTGGCGAACTCGCGGACTTGGCCAGCCCTGGCGTGGATACGGGGATGGGCCTCGAACGCGCGGCCGCGGTCGCTCAGGGCGTGCACTCGAACTACGAGACCGACGTCTTCCGCGGGATCGTTCTCGCGGCCGGACGCATGGCCGGGTTCAACGACGAGGCCGAAATGCTCGGCAACGCATCCCTGCGCGTCATCGCGGACCACATTCGCTCGACATCCTTTCTTATCGCTGAAGGCGTGATGCCGGGCAACGAGGATCGGGATTACGTCCTGCGGCGCATCATCCGCCGGGCGCTGCGCCACGGGCACAAAATCGATCTGCGCAAGCCGTTTTTCCATCGACTTGTTGCGCCGCTGGCCGCGGAGATGGGCGGGGCGTATCCGCTGATCGACGAGCGCAAGGACAGCATCGCAGCGATCCTGCTTGCCGAGGAAGAGCGGTTCGCCAGAACGCTTGATCGGGGCATGGCCCTGCTGAGCAAACACATCGCGACTAGTGGACGCGGGACGATTCCCGGTGAGGTGGCGTTCGAACTCTACGACACCTTCGGCTTCCCGGCGGACCTGACCGCCGATGTCGCGCGCGAGCGGGGGCTCGACGTGGACATGGAGCGCTTCGAATCCGCCATGCAGGAACAGCGGCAGCGGTCGCAGCGTGCCGGTCGATTCGATGCGAGCGCCGAACAGCGCATCCAGGTCGACTCCGACGTGCAATTCGAAGGCTACGAGTCGCTGGAAACCGAAGCGACCATCGTGTCGCTATTCAAACGGCCGGAACGTGACCATGACGGATCGACCCCGGTGCAAACCGATCGCCTGGAAACTGCGGAGTCGGGCTATGTCGTGCTCGACCGCACACCTTTCTATGCGGAGTCCGGTGGCCAGGTCGGCGATACAGGCCTGATCGCGGCCGACGGCGCGCGGTTCGCGGTCGCGGACACGAGCCGGGGCGGTGGGCAACATCTGCATCGCGGCACGGTGCAGAAGGGTGCGCTCATGGTCGGCGAGACCGTTACCGCGACGGTGGACGCGGAGCGCCGGTGGAACATCGTGCGCAACCATTCCGCCACCCACCTGTTGCACGCGGCGTTGCGACGTAATCTGGGCGTCCACGTCCGGCAGCGAGGCTCCAGGGTCGGGCCGGAAGGTTTTCGTTTCGACTTTTCCCACCCGTCGCCGATCACCGACGGCGAGTTGCGCACGATCGAGCTCGAGGTGAACGCGCGCATCGGCGAGAACTCGTCTGCCGTCGTGAGGCAGATGCCGTACGCGGAGGCGATCGACAAGGGCGCCATCGCACTGTTCGGGGAAAAGTATGGTGACGTGGTGCGGGTGCTCGCGATGGGCGGGGACTATTCGGTCGAGCTTTGTGGCGGCACGCACGTGCGGCGCACCGGCGACATCGGATACATGTGTATCGCGTCCGAGTCCAGCGTCGCGGCGGGAACCCGACGCATCGAGGCCTTGACTGGCGAACGCGCTGTCGCGCATGCCCGGAGCGCGGAACAGTTGATCGCCGACATCGGTCAAGCAGTCGGCGGCGGCCGGGAGAACCTGCTGGAACAGGTGGAATCACTGTCGGACCAAGCCAGATCCTTGCAGAAAGAACTGGAGGCGCTCAAGGGCCGGCTCGCACAGTCCCGGGGATCTGATCTTGCCAGCGAGGCGGTGGATGTAGGCGGCATCCAGGTCTTGGGCGCCGAGGTCGAGGGCGACTCCAGGGCCGTGCTGACGACGCTCGACGGGCTCAAGGACAAACTCGGCACCGCTGTCATCGTGCTCGGGCAGGTGAGTGGCGGCCGCGTCAACCTGGCGGTCGGCGTAACGAAGGATCTGACCCAAAGGTTCACGGCGGGCGAGGTCATCCGCTTCGTCGGATCGCAGGTCGGCGCCAAGGGTGGTGGCGGACGACCGGATATGGCCCGTGGCGGTGGCGGCGACAAGCCGGAGGCGTTGCCGTCCGCGCTTGCTTCGGTCAGGAAATGGGTGGAAGAGCGCGTCGCTGAAGCCTGACCGAACGCAAGGCCTTTCGACCCGGACATCGACTACGAAAATGGAACATCGATCAGCAGCCCCTGCGCGGAGCGCGCGACATGCCGCACGCCTGAAAGCCAGGCCCCGATACGTGCACAAGTACGGCGGGACATCCGTCGGCACCGCCGAGCGTATCCGGACGGTCGCGGACCGCGTCGTGCGCAGCCTCGATGCGGGAGAGGAAATCATCGTCGTCCTTTCCGCCATGGCGGGAGAGACGGATCGGCTTGAGGGACTCGCGCGGGATGTGGCGGAGAAGGTCGCCCCCAGGGAACGCGACGTACTGCTGTCGTCGGGGGAGCAGGTGACGATCGCGCTCTTGGCCATGGCGCTCATCGAGCGCGGTTTCGCCGCCAGATCCTATCTAGGCTGGCAGGTCCGGATCCTGACGGACGACGCGCATACGAGGGCGCGTATCGAACACATCGATACCGCCGCACTGGACGAAGATCTCGAAAACGGCGTGACGCCGATCATCGCGGGTTTCCAGGGCATCGATGCGCACGGCGACATGACGACGTTCGGCCGGGGCGGCTCCGACACCACGGCGGTTGCCGTGGCCGCCGCCGTCGAGGCCGACGAATGCCGCATCTATACGGATGTGGACGGCGTATACACGGCGGACCCCCGCATCGTCGAGGGCGCCTCGATGCTCGATATCGTCACCTTCGAGGAGATGCTGGAATTGGCAAGCCTCGGTTCGAAGGTGCTGCATCCGCGCTCGGTAGAGTTCGCGGGCAAGTACGGGGTGCCCCTGCGGGTGCTCTCCAGCTTTGGCGACGGAGACGGTACGCTTATCACGACGGAGGAAAAGGACATGGAACAGCCCGTCGTTTCGGGCATCGCGTACTCGCGCGACGAGGCGAAGCTCACGCTCCTCGGCGTCCCGGACGTGCCCGGGATCGCCTCGAAGATCCTCGGCCCGATCGCCGGTGCCGGCATCGAAGTCGACATGATCGTGCAGAA
>CAZFGB010000014.1:0-57648 GCA_964518405.1 uncultured Pseudomonadales bacterium
GTGTCGAGCAGGAACATCAGGAGAGATCGACCTTCGGGGATTCGACGCGCCGGGCACTTCGGGCACTTCCCCACGCAATTCGCTTCCGTTTGTTGCATATTTGCCGCCCGTTCCGCTTAAAGCGCCGAGATTCCACCATGCCGTTGCACCCGGAATACGAAGCCATGCTCGCAGCCATGGAAGAACTGGATGGTCCCAAGATCATCGAGATGTCCGTGGCCGATGCCCGCGAGATGTTCCGGGCGATGCAACCTCCGGCGGTGACCCCCGTCGGGAAAGTCGAAAACACTGCGATCGACGGACCCGGCGGCCGGATTCCGCTGCGGATCTATACGCCCTCCACCGAAGACGATGGACCGTACCCGATTGCCATGATGTTCCATGGCGGCGGCTGGGTGATCGGCGACCTGGATACGGCGGATGGCCAGAGCCGGGAACTGTGCGCCGGGGCGGGCTGCATCGTCGTTTCGGTCGACTACCGGCTGGCGCCCGAGCACCGGTTTCCGGCTGCCGCGGACGACTGCTTCGCGGCGACCTGCTGGGCAAGCGAGAACTGCGCGACGCTCGGCGGGGATCCGGCGCGATTCGCCGTGGTCGGGGACAGCGCCGGAGGCAATCTCGCCGCGGTGGTCACATTGATGGCGCGGGACGCGAGGGGTCCGGCCATTTCAGCCCAAGTGCTTGCGTACCCGGTGACAGATGGCGTGAATTTCGACACCGCTTCCTACCGCGAGTGCGCGGAAGGCTACCTGCTGACCGCCGAGGCGATGCACTGGTTCTGGGACAAGTACGCCGACTTGGGGGAGCGTTCCGACCCGCGCGCGTCGCCTCGTCTTGCGGAAGACCTGTCCAGACTCCCAACGGCACTCGTCATGACCGCCGAATACGACCCGCTGCGTGACGAAGGCGAGGCCTACGCCGAGGCCCTCGAAGCCGCCGGCAACACCGTCGAGTGCGTCCGTTTCGACGGTTTTCTGCACGGCTTCTTCGCCCACGGTTCCACCATACCGGCGACCCGACCCGCCATGGAGAAGACCTGCGCCATGATCAGGTCGATGGGGAAGTAGCCGCAACGCGGGGTCGCACATGCCGGAAGCATCCAACATCAAGACCGTCGTCATCGGGGTGGGCCCCGAGGACGGCCTCGGCGCCCAGCTCTGCGCGCGGTTCCTGCGCCGCGGCCACCACGTGTTCATGGCGGGCCGGACGGGAGAGACGCTCGAAGCACTGGCGCGTACCTTCGGCGGCAACGCCACCCCGGTGGTCACGGACGCCACCCACGAGAATCAAGTCGCCTCGTTGTTCGAAGCCGTCGACGCCGCCGACGGCGAACTGAAACTCGCGATCTACAACGTCGGCAACAACCGGCCCGGACCCATTGCCGACATGGAATCGCGATACTTCGAGCGATCCCTGGATGTCGGCGTCTACGGCGCGTTCCTGTTCGGGCGCGAAGCCGTGCGGCGTCTGCGTCAAGAGATCTCAGCCCCGGGTGCGCGAGGGTGTCCCTCGCAAGAGAAAGTGCGCAAGGGGGAACCCCTCGCAAAGAAGGGCGGGGGAACGTTGATCTTCACCGGGGCGAGCGCGTCACTGCGGGGCCGCGCCAATTACGGCGCGTTCAATGCCTCCAAAGGGGCGCAGCGCGCGCTTGCGCAGGCGATGGCCAAGGAATACGCGACGGATGGCGTCCATGTGGGCCATGTCGTCATCGACGGACCCATCGGCGGCGAGAAGATCAAGAAAGGACTACCGGAATACGCTGAGCGTCTGGGCGAAGCCGGCATGATCAGCATTCAGGGCATCGTCGACGCCTACGAGTTCCTCTACGACCAGCCGCCGAACGCGTGGACGTTCGAGCTCGATATCAGAACATCGCTTGAGAAGTGGTGAAGTGCCGCAGCAGTCGCCCGGGCACAGGGCTCAGCACCGGCAAACCGCCAACATGACGCCAACGAACTTCCAGAACGGCGTCGGGTTTTTCTCCCAGTAGATGACGCCGTCCTTGTTGTGCATTCCGTCTCGATTTCGGCGAATATCGCGTAAATTTGTGTACATACGTCACATATTTCCGGCAAATTGAGAATCTATGTACTCCAGATTACTCAGGACGCCCACCCAATCCATCCTGCTCTTCGACCGGCGCGGTACCGGCGAGTCAACCTGGATCCGTGATCGTTTTCTCAGGCGTTTGTGGGCGGGTGGAATCATCCGCATTCAGTGACCACCAAGCGGCGGCGCAAGCCCGGTTGGGGAAACGGACTCAGTCCAACCATGGCCGGAGGATCCATCCGGTCGTGCTCGGGTAGTCACGCAGGTCGGGCTCGATCCGCTCGTTCATGGCCATCAAGGTCGCGCGCATGGGGGGAATGGCCGCTGCATACTGCTTGCGCCATCGGTCCTCGATTTCCATGACGAGGCGCGGATAGGCATCGCGGGACCGGCGGCCCTTCGGCGTGAGAAAAACGCGACAACTCATGTCGCGGGGTCGGCCAGGTTCGACAACGACATCCCGGTGCCGCTCGTGCAACGATTTGCCGTTGCCGCCTACTCCACCGAGCGCCCGCGCACGTCCGAGCGTCATGCCATCGTCGCCAACCAACCGCAGGAAATTCGAAACCGCCGGCAGATTGCCGAACTGCTCTCGCTCGTAGTCGATCGCGAATGCGGCAAGCACTTGGGACAGCAAGGCCGGCAGCGGCAGGCGCCTGGCGTCGCCGCCAGGTTCCCGCAACACGACCGGCCAATCCTGACCGTGCGCGGGAATCCTCGGCGGCCCAGGATCCTCGGGCACGTAGTCGCCGCCCGTGACGCTCGGGTCGCCGGCACCGTATCCAGCCGGATAGTGAGGCAACTCGACCGGGAGCCGATCCACGACGGTCGATAGGGCATCACGCAATCGATCTACGGCGTCGCCGCCGAAACGTTGCCGCCAGTCGGCCTGCACCGCATCGACCAGCGCGGCGGCCGACGCCGTGCCCGCCGCACCGCTGGCCGTCAACCGCACGAATTTGGTCTTGCCGCGCTTGCCCTCGATCACCTGCTTCTCCACCGCGACCCGCCCGAGGCGCTCGAGTCGGGTGACGACCACCTCGGCCGCGCGCCTGGAGATTACCGAGCGGCGGACAAGTTGGCGCTGATCCGTTCCCTCCGCATCGAGCACCCGCAACGCGTTGGCCCATGTGCCGAGTTGCGGTATGGAACGATCCCCGCCGCGGGCCTGCTCGTAGTCGAGCGTAAACGCGCCGATCGCTCGTCCGAGGAGGGTCGGCAACGGCGACGGGCCGGCGACTGGGCGACCGTTCATCTATGACTCACACCCGTTAGTTCGAACACGGCCTGCGCCCCGGCGAAGGTCACCGAGCACTTGCCGCGCGCGGTCAGTCGACGCGAGCCTGGGCCGTCGCCTTCAGAACCTCGACGCCGTCCTGGTTGACCGCGGACACCGCCAGTTCCACCAGACTGTCGCCGACAGCGGTGACCGTCACGGTCGCGTCGAGCGTGTCGCCCGGCCAGACCTGGCTGGTGAAGCGCGCCCCGAATTTCGTCAGGCGGCCATCGCCGACATAGTCGGTCAACATGCGTCCCGTCATGCCCATGGTCAGCATGCCGTGAGCAAATGTCGTCGGATAGCCAGCCACTTCCCGCGCGAACACTTCGTCCGTGTGTACCGGATTGAAATCGCCCGAGGCCCCCGCGTACTGCACGATCTGCGTGCGCGTCAGGTCTTCGACCAGGCGTTCCGTATGCGTATCGCCAACGCGCAGGTCTGCTGACTTCAAAGCCATCTCCCAGTCCCCTCAAGATCGATCGACCGGCCGCTCCGTGCTTACACCAACGCCGGCGGCCGTGATCACAAGTTCTCCATGCTGGTCCCGGTATTCGGTGACGGTCTCCCGGAAGAGCAGCTTTCCCGATCGCCGGCCCTGCCTCTCCCAGGTCTTGCCGGGCCTCTTGGTCGCCGTCAGGACATCGCCGACGCGCGGATGGCGATGGTATTCAAAACGCTGCTCCGCGTGCAGCCCGCCGCCCAGTCGCCGCCCGCCTCCCCTGGGGTCTCTCCCGGCGCCGGTCGGAGTGCGCCCGGAGCCGAACCACGCCTCGCCGATTCTGGGCCGCATGGAGTAGTCGGGATCGAACTGGTTGCTCGACTGGACGAAAGTCGGCGGCGCCACGATGCCTTCGCATTCGGTGGACGCCGCGTATCCGCGGTCGCGGTAGATCGGATTGTCGTCGCCGATCGCGCGCGCGAACATCATGATGTGTCCCTCTTCGATCGGAAACCTGTCTACGGCCATGCAGTTCTCCCTAACCGTGTGTTCGCTGCGTCCGAAACGGGCGGACGCGACAACCAGCGAACGTCCTACCGCCCCTTGAATTCCGGCTTGCGCTTTTCGAGAAACGCCGTGATGCCTTCCTGCTTGTCCTCGGTCTGCACCAGCGCTCCCTGGGCGTATTTCTCGAGCATCTGCGCGGCGGCCAAGCTCGCGTCCATTCCAAATTGGACCATGGCTTTCATCGTTCTCGGTACGAACGGCGCGAATCCCGCCAGGTGATCGGCCATGCGGCGGGCTTCCGCGAGCAGTTTCTCGGGCGCCACGAGACGGGTCACGAGGCCGATGGACAGCGCGCGCTCAGCGCTGATCGGTTCGCCCATGAGCATCATCTCCATTGCCCAGCCGGGACCGACCAGCCTCGGCAGCCGGGCGGTCGCACCGCCGCCCGGAATGATGCCGATTTTGCCCTCCGGGGTCGCGAAGCGAGAGCGCGGCGTCGCGATGCGCAGGTCACAGCCCAGCGCCACTTCAAGCCCTCCCCCCATGCAAATGCCGTCGATCGCCGCAATGGTCGGTTTCGGCGTGCGCTCGAGCTGATCCGCAAGTCCCTGCACAATGGGTTCCAGCGCTTTCCTGAAATCCCGGTGAAGGACTTCCGAAAGGTCCGACCCCGAAGCGAATGACCTGCCGCCGGCGCCGGTGATGGCGATCACGCGCACATCGTCGTCGCCGGCCGCCCGCCGCACAGCGCGATGCAACTCTTCAAGCGTATCGAGGGAGATTGCATTGTGCTTTTCCGGGCGGTCGATGGTCACGAGCGCCATCGGCCCTTCCACGGCGTATGAGATTTCCTGGAAGTCCATGCCGCAACCTCCCCATTTCCTGGACGCTCGATGCGATGTTAACCGGAAGCGCCCCGAACGGGCGCGCACCCGCATCGAACACCTGGCGCAATTAAAAAAGACCCGCCGGCCTGGAGAGGGAACCGGCGGGTCTAGAGACCTTGGTTCGACAAGGTCCATAGAGGGAATGGAGATTGCCTCACATTGCCCGACGGACGGTCTTCGTCGCCGACTCCGCCCGTCAGGACGAAACAATTATCTTTGAAGGCTGTTTCTGAGGCGTTTCCGCTGAGGACTTTTTCGTGTCAGTTTGTATCGATACTTTAGACTTCTCCATATTTTCTTTGGTATTCATTCAGTTACCTAGCAGACTGCGCCGTAGAACGGCACGTAGTGCCGACCAAGGCGCGGGATGCGGGACGGGTGGGATGGGTGAGACAAAGGGCTTGGGCGGGGGTGAAATACGGCGTAGACGCAGGCGAAGCGGGCGGCGGATTTCATGGCGACGACGCGCGGACCGGCAGTGCCGGTTTCAGGCGGCGGAATCCGAGGTGGCGGTCTGTATCGATGCCGGGAACGAAACGCAGGCGTCCGTGCCGCCCCCGGGCGCATCGTTCAAGGAAATGCGCCAACCGTGCGCCTGGCAGAGCTGTTGGGTGATGGCGAGCCCGAGGCCACTGCCGCCGGTTTCCTGGCTACGCGAGGAATCGAGCCGGAAGAAGGGTTGAAAAACCCGCTCCCGCTCTTCGGTGGGAATACCCGGGCCCCGATCGATCACGTGTACCGCCACGAGACCGGATCTCGCCACGACGGCCACCCGAGCATCCCCGGCGTGCTGCCGGGCATTGGCGACGAGGTTTGCCATGACCCGCTCGAAGGCGCCCGTCGCTATCGATACACGCAATGATTCCTCGCCCTGCCAGGCGATTGGAATGTCGTCGTCAAGCAACGACTCGATGAAGGGCTTGAGCAATACCTGCTGCGGGACTTCCCCCGCACCGCGGGCAAATCGCAACGTATCGCCGATCAGTTCATCCATTCGCTCGAGGTTGTTCGCCATGCGCTGAACGAGCTTCGGATCGACATTGGCCGGAAGCAGTTCAAGCGCAAGCCGCATTCGAGCGAGCGGGGTGCGAAGGTCATGCGATATGCCCGCCAGAAGCGTAGTCCTGTTGGATAGCAACTCGCTGATCTCCCGCGCCATGCGATTGAAACTCAACGCCAACGTCACCAGTTCGCGCGGGCCCTTTTCCGGCAACGTGGAAAACCCTTCCGCCCCGCGGAATGCTTCCACCGCGTTCGCCGTCTCTTCGAGCGGGCGGGCGATGCGCCGCACGATGAAATACGACGTGCCGATGACGATCACCGCGCCCATCACGCCGATGATCAATGCCACGTACAACGGTTCAACGTCGCGCTGGGGGGAAAATCCCACCTGCAGGCGACCGGCCGGCAACTGCATTTCGGCCCACAGCAGGTCGTCGCCTTCCAGCAGCCGCGCAGGGGCGCCCAGGCGTTCGGCCAACCTGGTCCGCAGGAGCGCGTAGAAGTCGTTGTCCGGATCGGCGGGAGGCAGGTCGCGGATGTCCGAACTGATGATCAGGTCATGCATCCGCATCATCTCGAATTCGAATGCGGGTCGCGCATCCGTGTAGTCGGGCAGTTCCACCCAGGTCTGCGCCGACAGCACCAGCAGTCCCGCCTCGTCGTCCGCGGAACGCTCTGTCATGGGCGAAATGACGAAGAAATCCATGGCGGTGATCACGGTCACCGCGATCGCCACCGCGCTCCAGCCCAGAACAAAGTTGGTTCTCGTGAGAAGCGACCCCGTTCTTCGCGGAGCCGTCCGCGGCCGTTCGCTAGGCCGCATGATTCACCGACCCGCCTGCGCGTGGGACGAGCCTTCTCCTCCCGGGGAGCGCGAGGGTCTCCCTCGCAAGAGAAGATCCGGCGCCGAAGGCGGCTGGCCGCAGGGCGCTACTGACCGGCGCCACCGGGACAGAACATGTAGCCCTTGCCCCACACCGTCCTGATGTAGCAGGGCGCGGCAGGATCGGGTTCGATTTTGCTCCGCAGACGGGTGACGCGAACATCCACGCTGCGGTCGAACGGGGATCGTTGGCCGCTGCTCAGGAGTTCCACGATGCGGTCTCGATCAAGCACCTTGTTCGGGTATTGCACGAGGACGCTCAACAGATCGTATTCGCCGGAAGTGAGCGGAACCGTGAGATTGCCTTCAGTCAGTCGATGCGCATTCAAATCGAGACTGAAGGTGCCGAACACCACAACTCGCCGATCGACATCCGGCGCCGCATTGCGGCGCATGACCGCGCGGATGCGCGCCAGCAACTCGCGCGGATTGAACGGCTTGCCGATGTAGTCGTCCGCGCCGATCTCGAGGCCGACGATCCGATCCACTTCTTCGCCCTGCGCGGACACCATGATGATCGGGGTATTGGACGAAGCCTTCAGCCGCTTGGCGATCGACAGGCCATCCTCGCCTGGCAGCATGAGGTCCAACAGGATGAGATCGACCGATGAGGCGGCCAGCGCCTTGTCCATCGCCGGCGCGTCTTCCGCGCAGACAACATCGTAGCCCTGGCCGTCGAGGTACGCCTGGATCAGCTCACGTATCTCGGCATCGTCGTCCACGACGAGCAGAGTGGCGCGCTCGCTACTCATTGCGGTGCGGTTCGTTCACTGGGTGACGCGCTACTCGCGTCCCTGAGCGCTTTGCTCAAGCTCCCCGGTCGCCGTCTCCGAACTGTCTTCCTGCGTGATGATTTCCGTTTGGGCAACACCATTAATGCCGTTTACGTTCACAACGGGCGCCGTTACGGACGCCGGCTGGCCCCGTTCCGCCGTCTGCTCCAGCCTTTGCTCGAAGCCGGTGCCATAGCCCGATGGCGTTGCTGTTCCGGTCGCGGCATCTTCGGTCGCTCGGCTCGCGTCTCCCTCCCGGTAGCGCACGACGCCCTCGATCCGCAAGACCGAGCCATCCGGCTGAGGGATGATTCGTCCGAAACGGCGTTCACCCACTATTCTCGGCGGGTCTTCGCGATTCTTGCCGGCCTCGGCCATGCGGCGGCGTATCTCGATGAAGTAGTCGCGGCGCTCTTCCGTTGTCAGGGACTGCCAATCCGACGCGATCTCGGACAACTCTTCGTCCGTGTATGCCTGGTAGAGGTTGTCTCCACCAGCAGCCAGGGCGAAAGCGCCGGTGCCGAGAACCAGCAGCGCCGAGGCACATCGGAATGCGGCGCGGCGCGCACAACCCGGCAAGGCCCGGCTCGAAGCGCCGGTGGAGGCGTCGCCTTTCGTCCCTGCCGCGTCGCGGTTCATTACCCGCAGTGTATCACTGCCCCCAATGCGTTCCTATACGGCTTCGAACAACCCTGCCGCGCCCTGTCCGCCGCCGATACACATCGTGACGACGCCGTACTTCTCGTTGCGGCGCTTCAGTTCGCGCAGGATCGATCCGGTGAGGCGGGAACCTGTCATGCCGAACGGGTGACCGATGGCGATGCTGCCGCCGTTGACGTTGTACTTCTCGTTGTCGAGGCCGAGTTCGTCGCGGCAATAAACGCATTGGGAGGCGAATGCTTCATTCAGCTCCCACAGGTCGATGTCGTCCTGATTCAGGCCAACGTTCTCAAGCAGCCGGGGAATCGCGAACACCGGGCCGATCCCCATCTCGTCGGGTTCGCATGCGGCAACCGTGAACCCGCGATAGATGCCCATCGGTTCCACGCCGAGCTGCTCGGCGCGCTCGGCACTCATCAGCAGCGTCATCGAAGCACCGTCGGAGAGCTGCGACGCGTTGCCGGCCGTCACCGTGCCGTCTTCCTCGAATGCGGGCGGCAGTCCCGCCAAGCCTTCGATCGTACTGGTCGGACGGTTGCACTCGTCCCGGCTGACGACGACATCCGCATGGCTTTCTTCGCCGGTCTCCCTGTCGACCACCAGCATCGTCGCCGGCATCGGAAGGATCTCTTCCGCCATCCGGCCGTCTTCCTGTGCCTTCGCATACCGCTTCTGGCTCTGCAATGCGTAGACGTCCTGCATTTCGCGGGTCACCTGGTAGCGGCGTGCAACCACTTCCGCGGTGTTGCCCATCGCCATGAAGATCGCGGGCTTCTCCTCCAGCAGGCGCTTGTTCTGATCCGCTTTCGCCGCAGTCTGCCGGTTGCGCATGGATATGGAATCCACGCCGCCCGCCATGGCGATCTGCGTTTGGCCCGAGGCGATCTGGTTGGAAGCGATCGCGATCGACTGCAAGCCGGAGGAGCAGAACCGGTTAATGGTCATGCCGGCCGTGGTAATCGGAAGTTTCGAGAGCACCACCGCCAGGCGCGCGAGATTGCCATCCTGCTCGCCGGCATGACTGGCCGCGCCGACGACCACATCCTCCACTTCCTCGGGAGCAATCTTCGGATTCCTTTCGAGCAGGCCGTCGATAAGGTGCGCCAGCATGTCGTCGGACCGCGTCAAGTTGAAGCTGCCGCGGAATGACTTCGCCAAGCCCGTACGCACGCTATCTACCACTACGACATCACGCATCGTTTTGTCCCCTAAGTTGTCCCTGAACTTCCCTTGATCGCCCCGATAACCTCGGAGCTAGCTAGCGCTTGAGTGTACTCGTTTTGCGATGCGATGGGAGAACTTTAGTGGGCCTCCGCAAACCGACGATGGTCCGGAGGGGTATGCCAAAAATGCCGAGTCTTCATGGACACAAGAAACGTTCGATCAGTCTGCGACCACAGGTGACGCTTCAGCCACGCGGGGAAGTTCCTGACAAAACCGTTTTGAAGCACACTCATCTTGACGCATAATTCGCTATCCCCAAGCTCAAAGACACTCAGCAATGGCTCAAAGCCCAGCGGAGTCACGCATCGCTTGCCTCATTGTCGATTCGCTCAATCTGGAGGATGTCGAGCCCGGCGATATCGATCCCGAAGCCATGATGTTCGATGAAGATGGCCTTGGATTGGACTCGATCGACGCACTGGAGATCGCCGTTGCCATCGCTGAGGAGTTTGATGTGCATCTTTCAGCGGAAGATGAAACCACGAGAGCAGCTTTTGCAACGTTACGCAGTCTGACAACGCATGTTGCACAGGAGGCTAATGGCCGACTCTAGGTCGGGCTTTGAGATCGATAACCTCATTGCCCGACAAGACGATGTTCCGTTCGCCATAGTCAACGGGGCCACTGTCACTACCGCTCAGCTCAGGGAAGACGTGCTGGACTGCGCGAATTCCCTACCAGATTGCGACTACGTCATTGACTTGTGTGAGGACCGATATCGATTCACGGTGCGTTTCCTCGCAGTCCTACTTCTCAAACGAGTCAATCTGTTGCCCTCACAACGCGACATGAACGCTCTTACAACTCTTGGCGAAGCGTTTCCCAACACCATCGTACTGACTGACCGGATTCCTGCAGACAGTGGTCCTACACACAGTCCCAGTATCCTCAACCAACGACTTCAACCTTCGGACGACCCCACCCACCCCGCAGCGATCGCATTCACGTCGGGAACGACGGGAACGCCCCAGCCTCACCCGAAGACCTGGCACATGCTCGACGCATTTCGCCACGTTCATTTTCGATACTTGATCGACTGGCTCGATTCTACGAACACGCCGAGGATCGACCTCGGCCTCGTGGCGACGGTCCCGCCCTGGCACATGTACGGCCTCGAATGGTCGCTCCTGCTCCCCACGGTCGCACCGGTCCGCCTGTATTGCGGCGAAACTCTCTACCCGAAGGATATCGTGGCCGCACTGAACCAATTTCCGACACCAACCGTGCTCGTGACCACGCCAACGCACCTGCGCGCAATTCTAAAAGGGCCTGCGCCGGCCCGAGCTGTCGCCATCACGATATGCGCTACCGCACCGCTCGACTCAACCTTGACCGAGATGGCTGAAAGGCATCTGCGAACGCTAGTCATTGACCTTTACGGCTGTAGTGAGGTGGGTTCGCTCGCAACGAGACGACCCACTACCGATCCTGTGTGGACGTTCTTCGATTGTTTCGATCTCAATATGGGCCAAGGCCGCCTCACCGTCGACGGACCCGCACTCCCCAATCCCGTAACGCTGAACGACTCTTTCGCCCGCGTCGGTACGCGCCGGTTCCAGCTGCGGGGGCGTTCAACGGACATGGTAAAGATCGGAGGAAAACGCGAGTCACTCGCGAATCTGAATGCCTCGCTACTGAGCATTCCGGGCGTGGAAGACGGCCTCGTCTATCAGCCGGAAGCAATAGGCATCCCGGGAACCGGACGCCTTGCGGCGGTTCTCGTGGCGCCGACTTTGGAGGCATCTGACATCCGGCGACACCTGGCCAAGGTAATCGACCCTGTCTTCATCCCCCGACCGATCCGGTTCGTGGATGCTCTCCCGCGTGAAGAAACCAGCAAACTGTCGGTGAACGCGTTGCGTACGCTGCTAAAGTAAGCGTGAGACGCCGTGCCAGGTCATGTCCACTGGAAATCACGGTCGGAAGCTGGTTCCGCATTCGGCATCAGGTTTCTCATATGGGTAGGCACAGTACTGAACCGTCGCGCGCTACGGGCGCTGCTGTACCCCACTGTCCTGTACTTCTACCTCATGCGCGCACCGGAACGTCGCGCATCGCGCGCTTTCCTGAACAGGGCACTCCAAAGACCCGTCCGCGAACGAGACGTGTTCCGGCATTTCCTTGAGTTCGCGCGAGTTTCCGCAGATCGCCTCTACCTGTTGACGGGAAAATCGCAAACTCTCAACGTCCGGTTTGTGGGCGGGGAACGAGTAAGTCGACTGGTTGATCGAGGGAAGCCGGGGATCTTTCTCACTGCGCACTTCGGTTCATTTGAGGCGTCACGGGTCGTCGGACCGCAACTCGGCGGCATCAAATTGCGCATCGTCCTGGACAAGAGCGTCAACTCCCGTTTTGTCGACCTCATGGCCGAGTTGAACCCCGAACTGGTCGGTCTCATTATCGACGCGAATCAGAGTCCGTCTGCGCTCGGGCTTGCATTGGCAGGGAGTTTCGACGAGGGGGATTGGGTAGGTCTTCTTGGAGACCGCTACCGTCCAGGCGATCGCACCGTTCAATGCGATTTCCTCGGTGAGCCCGCAGCGTTCCCGTTAGGTCCGTATATGGTGGCGTGTGCGCTGAAGGCACCGATCATATGCTTGTTCTGCCGCGTAACTCGCAACGGCTACGAAGTACACTGTGAGGTGCTGGCAGATGAATGTCGTATCCCCAGACGGGACCGGGCGGCAAGACTTCCAGTATTGGTGCAAGATTTTGCTTCAATGCTCGAGAGGCATGTTCGAAAGACCCCGTTTGCGTGGTTCAACTTCTTCGACTTCTGGGCAGACCCGAGTGAATAAACCCGCCTGCCTGTTCGCGGTGGCCTTAACTTTACCCGTCCTACTCCCATCGGCCGCTGCCGAAGAAGATCTCGCCAGACGCCTTGCCGAAATAGAGTTTCCCCTGAAACAACCCGTGGCTTTCGTCGAGCACCAATTCAACCGACTGCTCAAGGAGCCCGTAGCACAGAGTGGCGTGGTCTGGTTGGAGGGCGAGGGAACCATGGTGATGCGAGTTCACCAGCCCCGGCTGGAAGAACGACGTATCGAGCAGGGCCAACTCGTTGTTCGCCGTCCTTCGCGTCCAAGCGATATGGAACCCGACGAGGCAATCGCAAAGGCCGGAGCCAGGTATCGCAAACTGAATATTCGGCGCGGAGGGCACTTGGCATTGTGGACGGCTGTTCAGGTGCTTTCGGGAAATGCAACCACCGTCCGCGCCCATTTCGCCGTGTCGTCGGCCAATGAGGAGCGCAACGCCACACCGAGTCGCGGTTCATGGTCCATTCAACTCACGCCCCGTGACCGCGAGGTTCAACGCGAGCTTGCGTTCATGCGCCTGTACGGTAGCGACGACCGGCTGGAGCGCGTATACACCGCCCTCGGTAAAAACCGGTGGCGGGACATTCGGTTCGTAAACGACCCGGCAAAAGCTCCCCTCCGGCCGGATGAATCGTGACGCTGGGCCTGCGTACCGCCCTCCTGCTGATTGTTGCGGCATGCATCGGCATCGGCTCCGCGTTTTGGTTGACCATCTCGTATGACCTTGCTTCTTTCTTGCCCGATGCGCGTACGCCTAGTCAGGAGATACTCAAGGAACGCTTCGGGTTAGGCCCCGGATCGCAGCTGGTCTACGCAGTACTGCCCGATGCGTCCGCCACGGCGGCGGAGACTATGGCAGACGATCTTCGCCGGATTCCACTGGTGATGCGCGTGCTGCCGGAGGCCCATGAGTTGGGCCCGTCGGCTATCCCTGCAACCATATGGCGTAGCCAGTTCTTGCTGTCTGACCTACCGGTTGATCAGGAAGCTTGGCATCGGGTACTTGAGGCCCGCTTGGTGGATGCCACGCTGGCGGAAGATGAAATGATGGATCTCATCGCAGCCGATCCGCTCTTCGCCACAGTGAATACGCTAGCTGCCATGTCGGCGGGCGCACCGCGCTACGAATACGCCAACGAACGATATCTGCTCATCGTGACCGATGCCTCAGCATTCGACGTGGGCGCTCAGTCGCAGCTCGCCGCCGCCATGCGGCAGACTGCGACGGTCGCCGGCATACCTCAAGCCGAGTTCTATGGCGTAGGAATCTACAGCGCCGATCTTCAATCGGCTGTGAAGCGCGAGGCAACCCTTTTCAGTGTCCTGGCCGCCGTGGGTCTGGCTTCCCTGCTCCTGTGGCGGTTTCGCTCGCTGGTTGCCTTGGCCGCGATCGCCACACCCATACTGGCGGGGACTGCGATGGGAGTTTGCGCAGTAGCTCTGGTCTATGGCGAGACGCATGGCATAGCTTTGGCATTCGGCTTCACATTGCTCGGCGTTGCCGTCGACTATCCGCTTCACACTTTCAGTCATGCCAGCCATCCTGAAGTGGTCTGGCCAACGCTGCGGATTGCCATTGTCAGCACGATGATCGCGTATGCGGTCTTTCTCTTCGGCGGCACATCAAGCTTGGCGCAACTGGGACTGTTCGCAATGGTCGGCATCGCTACCGCCGCGTTGTCGACCGCCTGGATTGGTGCTGGCGGAGCCTCCCGGCCGAAGCTTCCAGACGTTCTGAGTAGTCGGCATGCCGTCCCCGGAGCCGCGCGGCTTACCCATTGGCCTTGGGTATTGGCGCTTGTTTTCGCAGCCCTGATTCCTCCACCGTCACTCTCGAACGACCTGAGCGTCCTTACCCCCGTTCCTTCCGATATCCTGGCCGCCGATGCTGAACTTCGGAAAAGGATGGGCGCGACGGATCTGACTTACCTGATCGCTGTTCGAGACGAAGGCCTCGAAGCAGTTCTAGAGCGCACCGAGACGGTTGCGGCCCGGCTGGACGAACCGCTCCGAGCCGGTACGTTGAGCGGGTATCAGCACATAACCCAACTCTTGCCCAGTCGCGCGACCCAACTGCGCCGTCTGGCTGCCGTCCGGGATTTCGTTGCGGCGGGCGGGACGGACTCCGACACCGCGTTCGGGAGAGCGGCAAACAATCTCAACTTCACACAGGACGCGTTCCACCCCTTTCGTGAAAGCGCAGTCAAGGCGTCAGCGTCCCAAGAACCGATCACACTCAACATGCTGATGGAGGACAAGGACCTCTCGGCCTTCGTAGACGCGCATCTATACGAAACAAACGGCGTGTGGAAAAGTCTGGTATTCCTCCGCGGGATGACGAGCCCCCATGCGGTGGCCGAGGTGTTGGACGATCTCGAGAACGCCGAACTGATTGACCTGAAGGCAGCTTCCATATCGCTGATGGCCAACTTCCGGGATCGGCTCCTCGGAGTACTTGGGGTCGCGCTCGCCGTTGTCGCCTTGACGCTGTACTTCATCACCAGGAACGCACTGCGTTCCTTCTGGGTTTTGGGAACCATGGTCGCAGCAATTGCGCTTGCGCTTCACGGCACAGCCTACTTGCGCGGCACGATCTCGCCCTTCGACCTCATGTCGCTTGCCCTCGTGGCCGGTCTCGGGCTCGACTACGGTCTTTTCTTCAGCAGAACTTCCCGCGACCTTCAGGACGCCACGGATACTGCACGCGCCGTGTTGATTTGTGCCCTGTCGAGCATGCTGGTCTTCGTCATTCTTGCCACTTCAAGCATTCCCGTCCTGAACGGAATCGGCAGTACCGTGGCGGTTGGCGTACTTGCCGCGTATCTCCTCGCCAGATTCGGCAGGCAGCGGCGCCAAGCATCCGGCGGTGGCTAGCAAAATCCCTGCAGTTGGTTAAGCGGCGGCACCGCTATTCCAGACTCGCTTTTCTCAAGCAAGGCCATCACGACCGTCCGGATCGCCGCAAGGCGCGTCACACTCTCTGTCAGGCGCGTGGAAGTATCTTCGGGACGGCCATCGAGCAAGTCTCTCTGCAGTTCGTGAAACAGTGGTACGGCGTGGTGGTCATAGAACCGTCCCTCCCCCCCCGCACGACGGCGCAGGAGCGCGCGTGTACGGAAAGATCGCTGCATCGAGGTATGCAGCTCGGCTGCCTTCAACAGCATGGCTTCGTTTGCCTGCATGAACTCCAGGTCCTTGAACGTGCCCGAGAAATAGAGCTTCGCAGCTATTGACCAATAGAACGCATAGTCCCAAAGCAATTTGGCCACCATTAGGTCCCGATCACCGAAGCCGAAATACTGTCCTCTATAAAGAGACAGTGTATTCCTGAAGAAAGACTGGAAGTACCGCTCATACCAGAACGCTTGGTGCCCAAGTTTACCGGACTCTATCATCTCGGTTATGTAGCCGTTCGAGAGTGCAATGAAATCGCCCCCCGGCGAATAGAACGGGTCCGCAAACACGCCCGCATCACCCGTTGCACCCCACGCTTGCGGGGAGAACACCCGCGCATTGCCTATGGCATAGTTCTGCAAGACATGATGATCTATCGGCTCGCATGTGGCGATCCGGGCCGCGACTAACGGATGTTCGCCTGCGAGCCACTTGAGCAGATCTTCGCGTCTTTGTACATCCTCTAGCCGTACCGCCTTGGGGTCGAACACCAGTCCTACACTCGTCGTATTGGATGCGAGGGGAATCAGCCAAAGCCAGTAACCTGGTCCGGTGAAGTGGTTCGTGCTCTCACGTCGCGACCGCTTACCGCAACGGCTCCGCCACTCCTGATCACAGCTCCACGTATCGACATCCAAACGGCCCTCAACCCGGAACCAGACAGCATGATGGCTGTGCCGGGCCGATCTTCCTGACTGGTTGCGCGTCCGCAATAGGCCCCGACGACCACTGGCGTCGACCAGGTAACGGCAGCGCAACGTGGTCTCGACACCCGCCTTCGGATCGCGGGTCACCACCCGATGCAGTGCGGACGACAGCTCGATGGAACGAACCGTTGTACCGTCCTTGAGTTCTCCCATTCTTCGCCACGTCGCCGCCAGGTAATTCTCCAGCCGACCACGATCCAACTGGTAAGTGGCGATGGGAAGAGTAGAGCTCGGACCGATCTCGTCGTAGTCGCTGAGATCCTGATCGACGGATCGCTCCCCGCGAAAGAACAGCCGCAGACCGAATTTCCGTAGCTGGGCTTCCTGGAGATGGTCCGCAAGACCGAGTTGGTTGGCCAGATAGTGGGCAGCAATCTCCACCGTGGACTCGCCGACCTTGTGAGCCGCTTCCCGCACGGGAAACCGCCTGTGCTCAATCACGGCGATGTCCATCGAGGGCAGGCGCTGTCGAAGCTGACGCGCTAGTGTCAGACCCGCAAGCCCGCCGCCTACGATACACACGTCGTAACATCGTTCGGCCATCAGGATTCGTCCACGAACTGTAGTTCTATGCAGCCGCGTGTCGACGCTGGGAACCTCAGGGGGGAACACCGATCCGGACTCCCGGCAACACAGCGTTCCAGCAGTACGAGCGCGATTCCCATCGGGTTGGCCTCCGCCAGTCTCGCTAGACCGCGCGCTCGGGGAACGGGAAACTCCGACTGTTTCCCCACGAAACGAAGCTCTGCCTGCACGGCGAGCCCGGTACTACTGGCGCACGATCGTTCAGCCTCGATCACCAACGCGACACCGAGCGTTTCACCAATTTCGCGGATGTCCGAAAGCGGTGAACTGTTCTCCACGTCATAGCCCACCAGGAGAACTGGTCCTCCGAATCCGATCGCTTGGCTAGCCGCCTCAAGCAACCCCGCACCGAAGCTGGCCGCGAAACCGCCCACGAACGTGCTGGGTGCCCGGCTGCCCGTGCTGATCCCCCAATGTCCGGAAGCGGCGTTGTGTACGGAGTTTGTGAATCTGGCTGGCGAAAGGAGCCTCTCCCCTCTCGCCAGCTTCCTGCACATGTAGTCGGTGACCCTCGTGTCGCCCATCGCTGAACAGAAGACAGACGCCGTCGACGCCTTGTCGACACCGGCGTGTTCGCAAGCCTGGTGTGCTACCTCAACGGCCAGATTGATCAACAATCCCGCGCGCCGACGTTCCCGTGCTGGGACATGCGACGGTCGAGGTTGTTCGAAAACCGCGTCTTCGATTCCGGAGAATCCACATGGTGCAGCAGCTTCGAAAGCAGCGTAACTTGTCAGGCCGCGCGCCCACAATCCCACACCCGTTATGCGGAATCTCACCTGCCGAATACCACGCTGCAATTGTTTCCCCCGAATCCAAATGAGTTGGTCAACGCCGTACTGATCGAACGTTCCTTGTTCTCAAGAACCAAGTCGAATGGTGCATCGTGATCGACCGTGTTTTTGGTGCCGGGCACCAGCGCGGTTGACAGGGCTTCAAGACAGAGGATTCCTTCGACCATTCCGGCCGCGCCCAATGCATGGCCGGTCCAACCCTTCGTCGCACTTGCCAAGGTCCCATCATCCATCATTGCGTCACAGACCCTTCCCTCCACGTCGTCGTTGCTGCGCGTTCCCGTACCATGCAGGTTGACGTAATCGATCTCGTGCATGCTGAGACCCGCATCCCCCAACGCCTTTTCCATCGCCAAACGGGCACCGATGCCGTCCTCCGGCGCACTCGACATGTGGAAGGCGTCGCAGCTCTCGCCGACGCCGAGCACGCGTAGACCCTCCGCGCTCCGTTCACGCGTCATCAGAACGAATCCAGCAGCCTCGCCAAGGCTGATGCCACTCCGATTTCTCGCAAATGGTCGACACGGTTCCGCCGAGACGAGTTGTAAAGAGTGGAATCCCTGTATAACGCTTAGACACAGACTGTCGGCACCGGCGACCACCACGGCGTCCACGAGATCCTGCTCCAACCAACGTTTTCCGGTTGCAAACACTTTGGCACTGGAGGCGCAGGCGGCACTGACCGTCAGGCAGGGGCCTGCCAACTCCAGTCGTTCTGCTGCATAGTCCGTGGGCGCGTGGGGATTGTGCACAGCCGGCTGATTGAACTGCTCCGCAAAACGACCATCATCATCCAGTGATCTGTAGGCCAGTTCAGTACGGTCAATTCCCGACGTACTCGTTCCCAACACCAACCCACAGCGACTGGCACCGTACTCTTCGCGCACGGCCTGAACAACGTCTTCGAATCCGTCCTGTCGCAAAGCCAACTCCACTAGCCGATTGTTGCGACAACGCCGATTCAGGGGGACCTCTACGGCATCTGGTATCGCCACCTTGCCGAGATAGCAGGGCACGTCGCAGTCCAACCAATCCGCATTGTCCAGGCAGAATCGGTTACGGCTCAGAGACTCACGCAGAGCGCATATTCCCACTCCCAGAGCCGACGTAAGCGTGTAGCTGTTTATCCACACGTTCAACGTGAGACGCCGTCCACAACGCAGGTCGTCACCCCCGGCAAGAGTGTCGGCCACCAGACCTCCCAATGCCACCCGTCGGAGTCAATTTCGAACCGTTGTACACTGTCTCCCGTCACATGTTCGACCAGCGCGAAGAGTTCACGCCACTCATCGCCCACCGCCTTGTACAGTGACTCCACGAGAGTCCATCGCCGATAAAAATGTACCGCGCTCTCGCTCTGCGATGGCCAGCCCAATACATGACCGATGCGGTCGAAGGCACGCGGCCGATTGCGCTCGAGATCGACACCGAACAGCACGCCGGAATCGGGCTGACCAGGTCGTGCGGCGGCGCACAGTAGCCAATCGCCCGAGTGCGACAGCGACAGTACGCAATTCCTGTCAACCATGGGAGCCTTTCCGGTCGGAAACCGTACTTCTTCTCCAGTAACGCCGACATCTACCTGTGACAGGGCATGTCCCATACACAACCGCTTGGCCTTGAGCGCAGACCTGCCTGGGTATTCGCCCAATGCCAATCCAATCCTTACCATCCGATCCTCAATCAATGGCCCATCGCGAAGTCGACGAGCATCTCCCGCCTAAAGGTCTTGCGGAGCAGATTGCATTGTTACTGCGATTGCCAAGTAGACGTGGACCAAGTAGCTTATCCAAAATTGATCGCACGCGGGAGAGAGGCCCACCCGAGTGCACTCTGTCCTAGCCGCATCCGCCGCCATTGGTCTTGTCCTCTACCCGCTGCTCGTCTTTGTGTTGATCGACCGAGTTCCTGCCGGTCTCTTGGTCGTCGTCCTCGCGATCTTGGGCATCGCCCGCTTGGCCACGAGTCGCATTGTCGATCATCGAGCACGCATGGGCGCAATCTGGGGTCTCCTCGCATTCTGCGCGATAGCCTGGGCCGGCTCCCAACTGGACCTTGTAAAACTGTATCCGGTCCTGATCAGCATCGTTGGCATGGGGTACGGCCTTTGGACACTCGCTCACCCGCCGTCAGCTGCAGAACGCTTCGCCAGAGCCGCCAACCCGAATGAACAGTTCGATGACCGAAAGCGGGCGTACACTCGGCGAGTCACTCAGGTTTGGGTCGGTTTCTTCCTCGGCAACGCCAGCTTGGCGGCCTACACGGCGTTCGGAGCATCCTTGGAGATCTGGGCCCTGTACAACGGTCTCATCAGCTACCTTCTGATAGGGCTCCTGTTCAGCGGCGAATACGCTATCCGTTGCGTTGTCCGAAGGAAGCACAATGCAAGCACAGCAATTCCATCGTGACGGTGTTTAGCTACTGCATTCTCATCCCGCACTACCGTCACGACAGGGAACTGGCAGAGTATCTGCCAAAGCTCGCTCATGCCGGCCTGCCGGCTCTGATCGTGGACGACGGCAGTGATCCGGATACACGGGCTCGTCTGCGTCGACTCGTATCCAGCCACTCTTGGGCTTCGTTGATTCAGCGCGAACAGAACGGCGGCAAGGGTGCCGCGATCATCGACGGTTTGCAGACGCTAGCCAGGAACGGCTATACCCATGCCATCTCGATCGATGCCGACGGTCAACACGACTCGGCCGATGTGGCACGCATCCACGAGGCATCCCAACGCGATCCGCAGTCCATATACTCCGGTCGCCCAATCTTCGGTGCGGACATACCTCCATTCCGCCTCCACGGCAGAAAGATAACTAATCTGCTCGCTCGAATCGAAGCCGGCAGGAAGGGGATAGAGGACGCCATGTGCGGCTTCCGACTGTATCCCCTAGCCACCACGTTGCCCCTCTGCGATTCCATCGGGTCCCGTCGGCGAATGGAGTTCGACACGGAGATACTCGTCAGGGCTGCCTGGGCGGGTTTGCCGCTCAGGTTCTTCCCAACGCGGGTCATCTATCCCCAAGGCGGCCGTTCGCACTTTCGCATGATCTCGGACAACATGAGATTGTCACTGATGCACGCTACGTTGCTCTTTAACAGGTTCCTGCAAGTGCTGTTATCGACAAGGAGCAGTCGCAACGCATGAACATTGGCAGCCGCCGCCGCGGTCGGCGCAGACTATGGAAAAAAGGGTGGCCGGATCACGCGAGTCTGAGGTGCCAGGTCGATGTCACCGTGCCATTCCATGATGCTGACCCCACGGGCGTCACATGGCACGGGAACTACTTCCGCTACTACGACACCGCGCGCACGGCATTGCTAGCCAAACTCCAATTCGGCTATCGACAAATGGCGGCTGCAGGTCAGTCGTGGCCGATCATCGACACTAGGGTGCGGTACCGCAGGAGCATTCCTTACGGAAGCCATATAACCGTCTCGGCCCAGCTTGTCGAGTGGGAGTTCCGAATGGTCATCTATTACCAGATATGGAACGACGAGGGGACGCTCGTGAACGAGGCTTACACGGTGCAAGTGCCCCTTTCCATTCCGACCGAGTCCTTGAACGTGGGGACTCCCGAAGCACTACGTACGCGGGTTCGTGAGATCGTGAAGAAATAGTCCCGGCGGTCACGTCTCCTTTTCCACAACCCACTGGCGGAAACCTTCAATCTCAACCGCGAGTTCGGAGCGGCAGATGTCGGCCCGAAGGTACACCACGGAGGCCGCCGGCGCGTAACGCATCACCGCAGCCCTTATTCGTGCGAGGTCATCCCGATTGCGAAGATAGACGCGCAACATGTCCGGTCGCAGAGCCGCATCGACTTCGTCAACTGTCCGGAGCAACCTGTCGATGTTGGTCAACGTGACTCCAATCTGTCCCTCAATGTCGCCATGGCAGCAGCTCTGATGGCCAACAATGCTGGCAGTGCCGGAAACATAGAGATGGGTGGACATCGGCCAAACCTTGGCCGTCGCTCGAGCAAACGTGGGCGATCGCGGACCGTAACGCCTCGGATAGGAGTACGCGCTGATCTGGCGAGGATTGTCATAGTGCTGTCCGGGCCCCGCGCAGGCAAGCAGATACATGACCAGCGTATCTCCCGAGTTGCCCACAGCCGACGAAGCTGGAAAATGATCGCTACTGTATCCCTGCTCCTCATAAGCCCGAGCCCGTCCCACGCAGAACAACTTGTAACGTTCGGCGTCCCCCGCTCCTTCGTTGATTCGAGGTACGTGATTCCAGGCCCGAACGAGATGCGGACAGCCTTTTTCGGCGCTGAACTCCAACAGGCAACGCCATGCCTCGTACACGATTGCTTCGAGGTCGAGGGACGGCGACGCATCTACCGTGGCCGTGGCGAACAGGAAATCGTCGCCCAACGCCCAGCCGATCGGACCGTCCCATCCCCAGGCGACGGGGGTCGAACTGCGCCAGACCTCCCGTACGCCGCAGCCCGTGAGCCAAGGCAGTCCCGTAACGATATGGCGTGGATCGCTCCTGCCAGCGCTTTCAGTTTCGCCAGAACCGAAGTCGAGCACGGCGAAAACCCGCCTCGATGCAAGGATATCTGCGACCGACTCGAACGTGTGTTCCGCGGAAACAGTCATCGCCCGGTGATCCGCATCGGCATGCGAAACGGGAGCAAGGCGTTCACGGGAGCTTCCTGACCAAAGCGAGTCCGTGATGGGAGCATTGGTCCAAAGGGACGATAGACGTTCCAGTCACTTTCCGAAACCAGGAGGCCAAGGTGAACCGTGCAGTTGTGTGCGCCGTATTGATCCTCACGGCAACCGTAGCCAACGCCAGAAAAGAAATCGTGAACATCGAGAATGCCCCGGTGCCGGAAGGATTGAGCTTAGCTCAAGTCCAAAATGCAATCACGACTGCCGCCGTCGACCGTAAGTGGGTCCCGAAGGTTCTCGCATCCGGTCGCCTTGAGGCCACTCTGCCGATCCGTTCGCATGTTGCGGTCGTCGACATCAAGTTCGACGAGTCAACCTATTCCATCACGTACAAGGAGAGCACGAACCTAGACTACAAGGCCGGCAAGATTCACCGTAACTACAATCGATGGGTTGCCAATCTTGACCTGGCGCTGCAGCGCAGCTTATTGAGGGTTGCGTCCGAGCCGGCAGCCCAATCGGCGACCACCGCACCGGGCGCGGGTCCCGCGGACTCGGCAGCCGCTCGAGGAACCTATTCGGGCGAGACGGTTACGATCCCTTCAAGTATTGATTTGTCCACGTCAGTCAATGTGCCGCCGGCATTTCGTAAATGCGGGATCGAGACGCAACTTCCAAGCATGCTTGAGGATCAAACTCCTCTCGTCGATATCGGCACCGTGCCAAGCGACGTCCACTACATGGATCTTGCAATCACCGACCTGCACATGCCCTCCGGTTCTCAAATGGCTTGAGGTGACCGGGACTCTTCGTGAAGGTGACGGCGACATCGTTGCGTCCTTCCGGGCCAAGCGGTTCAGCACGGGCGGCGCTTTCGCCTCATTCAAAAGCGGCTGCGCGATCCTCAGACGATGCGGCAGCGCGATTGCCGGGGACATCGCGAGATGGTTGAAGTACCCGGTCGACGGGGCCAAACTCGGCGATGCCCGTTGAGTGTGACATCGCGACTCAATACGTTTACCAGTGTTTGCGAAAACCCAGTGAGACAAACCACGGTATCTGAGTAACCGCCTGTCGAGTCGAGTAGTCCTCTGTGTACTCGTAGTCCGAGACGTTACGGTGGTTCGTCGCGTTGAGAACCTCGGCGTACACCTTCAGATCACGCCACCTGCTCATCGTCCAATCGACGCGAACATCGAACCTGAAATAGCTTGGCAACCGTTCGCCGTTGATCTCGCCGTAGATCGGCAAGTAGGCCTCGGGGTTCGCGGGGTCCGGTTCTCCCCCTAGCACCGGCGTGTGGGGAGGGCCGCTGTGGAACCACGCCTTTCCGCTGATCGACAGACCTTCGCGAAGCGCCAGTTTCCCAACAAGAGATGCAATTAGCGGTTGATCGTACTCGAAATCGAACGTCCTGCCCGTGTCCGGGTCGTGCCGAACGGACTCCGCGTATGACAACGCAAACCATCCCAGCCAGCGGGGTCCGAAGTGTCCCTGGACCAGGAACTCAAGTCCCTTCGCCGTGCCCATTCCTCTATTGTCGTAGCGCAGGATCTCGTCCGCCGTCACAAGATTGCGGGACTCCTTCAAGTACGACTCGACCCGAAGTAGCCACCCGTTGACGAACCGATGTCTGAAAGACACGACGTAGTGACTAGCTGTCAAGTACCTCAGATCCGGGTTACCGAGTTCTCTTTCGATGTATTCGAATGCGGGCAGCTGATGGTGCCCACCTGCCGACACGGTTAGGCTCGATCTCGGAAAGGGTCGCCACACAAACCCCGCGCGCGGCTCGACCCGAGTTTCGCCGAGGTAGTCGTCCCCGCCGTAGGCCAGACCCGCGAACACGCTCAGGCTGTCGTTCGGCGACCACGTATCTTCGACAAACGCATTCACGCGCCGGATGGGCAATCGGTCGGCAGACATGACTGGATCAGCATCGGTGAAACGGCAGACCACCTCGAACTCCGTGCATCCGGCGTCCCGCAACAGCACATCGTAGTCGACGTCCGAAAGCGAGAGCGTCAACCCCCACCCAAGACTATGTGAGCCTGATGTTGGCGCCTGAACCTCCAGACGAAAGACGTTGTCCGTTACTCTCGTCTCCACATTCCCGGCTCCTCCAAGGCGCGCGGAGAAGCCGTTGTCGTTTCGGGAAACTCCCAGCCGCATGGTCCAACCATCGCCCGGCGGCTCCCGCGAGTACACCAACCCCTGCCGATGGTATTCCAACCCGAACCGATGAGCTCCGGCCAGCACAGGATCCTGCAGCGTCTCGGTGGTCTCGTCGTGATACAGGAGCTCCACCTCATCCATGGCACCGTCAATAAGCACATCAATGCGTGACCAGTCGCCAACATCGATCTGGTATCGAGACCGATAGTCCCAGAAGCGGGGCAGCTGAATGACATCGATGTCGTCCATCTCGTCTTGGTTCTGCCCCTCTATGAACGGCTCCAGGACAAGGTCGTAGTAACTCGTTCGCGCCGAGAAATAGGCGCGCTTGTCCTCCGCCAACGGTCCTTCGAACAGAAGGCCCCCGTGAACCAGATTGACATCGACGATTCCACGCACGTCATCCTTATTGGGATCGCGCGTCATCACGTCTACGACGCCCCCGATCACGTTCTGATAACGCGGGCCGTACGCCGCAGCGTGGAAAGTGAACCCCTGAACCAGGTCTCCATCCACAACGCTCCCGGTTCCGAAGTGGAACAGGTAGCCGACATCCAGGAAGTCAACCCGGTACGCGTTGTCCACGGGTCTGGTCCCTCGTATCGCAGTACCGCCTTCGAAATCATTGTTTACGGCCACGCCCGGCAACGTCGCAATAGCGCCGAGGGGGTCATCGTTTACGCCCGGAATCCCCTTCAGCGTTTCCGAGTCCATGTGGATTCCGATGGGATCCTGGTTGCGTGTCCGGGTGCCGATAATCACAATCTCTTCCGGCGCGTCACCCTCTAGCTCCGCGACGGATGCGTTCTCGACTTCGTCCTCTGCTGGATCATCGACCGTATTTGCACCCACAGCGGATTCGGCCAGGCCCGCAATCACCGATACCGCCAATGTCAGGCGCAGGGCTTCGTTCAAAGCCTGAACACCAAGGACGTGTTTACTCCGCCAAACGCGAAGTTATTGGTCATGAAATGCTCGACGCGAACATCACGCGGCCGTTCTCTCACGTAGTCAAGGGGCGCACATCGTTCATCCACCACATCGAGATTTACAGTCGGAGCCACCCAATGTTCCCTCAACATCTCCAAGCTCATCCATGCCTCCAGACTCCCGCACGCCCCCAGGGTATGGCCCAGATAGCTTTTCAGGGAGCTGATCGGCACGTCTGTGCCGAGCACGTCGCTGGTGGCATGGCTTTCCGCAATATCGCCGATCTCGGTCGCAGTTCCATGGGCATTGACATAGCCTATTTCATGCGGCGTCGATCCCGCATCCGCAAGTGCCAGGCGCATGGCCTCTGCCATTGTTTCGCGACTCGGCTGCGTCGGGTGCTTGCCATCCGATGTCGTGCCGAAGCCGACCAGTTCCGCGAGGATCGGTGCGCCTCGCGCCTCCGCATGTTCCAGAGCTTCCAGCACAAAAGTCCCACTCCCTTCACCGACTACCAAGCCATCGCGATCCTTGTCGAAAGGACGCGGCGTTGACTGTGGCTCGTCGTTTCGTGTGCTGGTGGCGTATAGCGTGTCGAAAACCGCAACTGCGGGAATGTCCAGCTCGTCGGCCCCGCCGGCGATCATCGCGTCCTGATAGCCATGCCGAATTGCCTCGTACGCCATCCCGATCGCCAAGCTGCCCGAAGTGCAAGCCGTCGACGACGCCAGAAGTCGGCCCGTGAGTCCAAAAAACATGCCGATCGCCGCCGCTGTCGTGTGGGGCATCATCTTGATGTAGGTGTTCGCGGGGAGGCTTGAGGTCGATCGGGTGGCGACAAACTCGCCAGCGGCGAGAAGGCTGTCCGTTGAACCCGAAGATGATCCGTAGACGACTCCTACTCTGCCGGACTTCAATATGGCGTCGTCCATGAGTCCCGCACGTTCCAGTGCGAGTTCCGTCGCGCGAACAGCCATTGCCGAGACACGGCCAAGACTACGGCGTACCTTCCGAGGCCAAACTCGCGGGACCTCGAAGTCTGCGGGGGCGCCGAGCAAGGAGTTCATGCCGTGCACGTCCTGCCACTCAGCCATGCGTGTCACCGCAGTTCGGCAATTGAACAGATTCCGTTTCACGGTTGACCAGTCGGAACCGATTGGGGAGATTCCGGCTACTCCGGTAACCGCAACGCGTCGCAAAGCCATCCGTCGAAAAACCCCCAGGCGATGAGCGAGCCGGCAGAATCGCGGAATTTTCGCATAGTATCGAGAGTTCGATGCCGAGACAGCGAAATCCCGCTCGACGCCGACTTCAGATCATCCCGCCATTTACCGAAATGACCTGTCTGCTGATATATCCGGCCAATTCGCCGAACAAGTAGGAGACCAGGCTCGCCACCTCGGCCGGAGTGCCCGAACGACGCAAAGGCACCATGCGGGCGATGGTCTCGGGAGGCACGTCCAAGGCCATGCCCGTGTCGATGATTCCGGGCGCGACGCAATTGACCGTGATCCTGCGTTTGGCAAGTTCCACGGCGAGCGCCTTCACGGCTCCCGTGAGACCCGCTTTGGCCGCACTATAGTTGACTTGACCACGGTTTCCCGCGATCCCTGAAACGGATGACATCGCGACAATCCTGCCACCGTCGCGCAATCGGATCATCGGCATGATGCATGGCTGCACGACATTGAAGAACGCGTCCAGATTCGTGCGCATTACACTGTCCCAGTCCTCGGCAGTGAGGGCAGGAAAGGCCGCGTCGGCATGGGTTCCGGCGTTGCAGACCAAGCCGTAAAAGGATCCATATTCTGCGATGTTTGTTTCTATCACAGTACGGATGCCTTCGCGGTCACCCACATCGCCAAGCATCGCACTGGCACGGCCACCAGATCCCCTGATTGCATCCACGACGTGAGCGACACTACCGCGAGCGTTGCATACGACATCGAATCCATCGCGCGCGAGCACCTCAGCGACTGCCCGGCCTATGCCACGCGATGCTCCAGTCACTAGCACGCGGCGTCGCCCCATCAAGGCTCTCCTTGGGCTCCGTCCCGCAGGTAGACCGTCACTGCACAACTAGCCACCTCCCCCTTTCCGGACTCTAGGATCGAACCCTCGAATTTCGAAATCTGCGGAGCGAGAAAAACGGCGCTTACGCGAACCGTCAATAGTGCTCCCAACGTGAAGTAAGGCACCCGGCAGGTGTAACGGCGCGTACCGAGCAGGAAGCCCACACGAACGGGCTCTCCCTTATCCAGAGCCGCCATACCGGCGTGAGCCGCCACTGTTTGCGCTATGTACTCGATGCCCACGTAGGATGGAACTCCGCCTCTCGATTCATAGAACATCGAGTCCTCGGCAATGCGCACCCTGCTCTGCAGCGATGTGCCATCGATACGAATGACCTCGTCGATCAGGATCATCGGATGGGCGTGCGGTAGTATAGCTTCCAGGGAAACTATGCCTTCTGAGCTTCCTGATCGCTCCACGGACATCCCAATCACGGTTGCCGGATCAGGCTTCCACTGCTGTGAACACCTTCGTCGGACGCGTATGTGAACGAAACCGTGGTCCCTTCCCGACTCTCCAACGCGAGCGTGAGCATCGTTCCCGGAACGACCACTCTACGGAACTTCAATCGCACGACCTCGCCTGTTGCCTGGTGGCCTGGGAAGACGCGGCGAGCAGCGCTTTCAGCCCAGTACAGGAGCGCCACGCCCGGGACGATTGGCTCGTCCGGAAAGTGACCGTCCAGGACCAGAAGATCCGAAGTAATCCTCGCTTCGCCACGCCAATTGGAGGCCGACCTATCCAACTGTGTCCACCGAGGGAACAGCGGGCCCGATTCGTATCCAGAAGAAGGCAACCGACGGACGAACTGCCACTTCGCAGATCTCCCCAACGCCCGTACCCGATCCGATCCGCGAAGATCCGCGATGAACGCGCCCCGACCTCTCTTGGCCAGGCGAGCCCACCCTTCATCCGTCAACTCGGCTATGACGTGTCCGCAGGCATCCAGCCGTTCTCGCCTAATCCAATCCGGCACGTCCTTCGTAGAAGGACAACCTCTCAATCGCTCAACAACTCCGCCAGCAAATCCACTACATCACCCACAGTTCTCACACGCTTGGCCCGATCCGGCTCGATTTCGGCATTCGTAAAGTCCTTGAGACGGACGATGAGTTCCACGGCGTCGATGCTATCCAGATCCAGATCGTCATACAGTCGCGCATCGGTTCTCACCTCGCTAGGATCGACTTCGAACATCTCCACGAAAATTTCGGTCAGCGCGGCCTCGATTTCGTCGCGGTTCAATGGCTGCCTCCCCAAAACGCAGAGCAATCGTAACGCCTTAGACGCTAGGCAATCAATTCGTATCCTGACAGGGCTCCCCGTGCGCACGCTCAGGACATCGGACAAGCAAGTTGTTGATGCCACCACGGTGGTCAGGACTGCCCCGAGCCGATTCGGCTACCCGCCAGAACTCCTAAAAAGGATACTCTCTTCCCCTCCAAGCATCCTCTCCAGTAGCTTCGCGCCTTCGCGAGCATTGACGCGTTCCGACTTCGTTGTGGCGAACAACTCCGGCCGGATGGCATCGCCGACAGTCAAGGAATATTGGACTCGCTCAGTCGGAAAGCGCCAGAGGCTATAACCTTTGGTTAGTACCGTCGGACTCATGTGAAGTCGTACGGGTACCGCCGGTCGGCTCGAACGCAGCAGTATCAACGCCGCGCCGCGTCGAACTCGCGGTAGTTCGCCGGCTGCTGTTCGCGTTCCCTCGGGAAAGAGCAGTACGGTTTCCCCGTCCCGAACAAGTGAGGTTACTCGTTCAACTACCTCCGTCGCAGCCAAGCTCGGAACGTATCCAGCCGCACGCACGACACGTCCGTAGAACGGATTACGCCAAACACCTCCCTTTACCACGCAGTAGACGTCCGGCATGTGTGATACGAGCATGATCGCGTCGATCAAGGATGGATGGTTGGCGATTACAAGCACTCCCCGCCGGTTCAGCAGTTGGGTGTTCCCCCGGATGTCGTATCGGAGCAGCCGAACTACGGTCAGGAATACCACGAACACGCGGAACCCAAGCTGGATGGCACGCCGGCAACGCCGTTGTGATCGCTCCTCATCAACAAAGGCGCCCAATAGCGGAAACACCACGCAGCCAAGAATTACTGCGCCGAGACCAAATACAGCGAAAGACACGCTCACCATCACCAGGCGCCAAGCTTTCAGTGCAGGCATGAGTAAGTTTCTATCGACTGCCCAAACGCTCCGACCAATAAACGCGCCAGACCAATTCGAACGGACGGGACATCAACATGTGACGCAGACCAACCAAGACTACTACACATTACTTCATGACCCGCCGCACGTTTCGCGTACCAACTACCCAAAGGCACGCTTCTTCTTGATAGCTTCTTGATAAACGGCTCGGTGGCTGGCATGGTTTCTGCTGGAAGGATCAAGGAGGTAGGTATGGCCATTTCCAGCGTAGTCCGTATTGTATTTGCGTTTGCTCTCGCGTCTCTCACGTGGGGTTGTGTCACCACAGTCGACACGCCCCAAAACACATTCAACCCTGTGCCGGCGAGTAGTCTCTCGGCGTACAATCAAATCGAACTTCTTCCCATACGGGTCGCCGATGGTGTGCAAAGCAATGATGCGAACCAGCGAGCACTCCGAAAGATCCAGGAAAACGTCGATGCGAAAATCGGACCAACCCTTACCGGATGGAATGCGAACCCATCTCCGACATCCATGGGCAAACTAGTCATCGAACCCCTCATTACTGAGTTGAAGTTCGTTAGCGGCGGAACTCGCTTCATGGTGGGAGCCTTCGCTGGCAGTTCAGCAGTTGTCATGAAGGTCAAAATGTACGACAAGGATAGCGGCGAAATGATCGCACACCCCGAGTTTTACCAGCGCGCCGCGGCGATGGGAGGAGCATATAGCGTTGGCGTGACGGACAACCTTATGCTGGATCGAATCGCCAATCTTCTTGTGGGCTATTTGAAGGACAACTACGCACAGCCTGTGGGGGGCCGTACCGGCATAAGGGAGCCAGACAGTTAATTGGAACTATCGGGACCGCGGTCAGGATTGGGCCTTGTTGGCCGGCGTGACTACATGCTGGTAAGGGCGAATGGGTTTCGTCGTATCTAGTCCGTAGCGCGACCGCGGCCACATCAGATCGACGAACCGCCGCCAAGGCCACCGCGACCCAACACGTCGTCGTCATCGTCATCGTCTTCGTCGCGACTGTCGACCCATCGCGGACGGCCCTCTTCCCTTCTCTTCTGACGGGCCAGTTCGGCAGCCCCCACGCTGTCCTGGAACTGCAGCTCGTGCAGCGTGAAGTAGATGCCCCGTTTGGCGATCAGCTCTTCGTGGGTGCCAAGCTCCTTCATCGTGCCCTGATCCAGGACCAGGATCCGGTCGCACTCCCGAATGGTCTGCAGACGGTGGGCGATGATGATGCACGTTCGACCGTGGGTCAGCTTGTGCAGCGCGTCCTGGATGATGAGTTCGGTGCCCGTGTCGATGCTCGACGTCGCCTCGTCGAGCACCAGTATTTCCGGGTCCGCAGCCAGCACCCGCGCGAACGCAAGCAACTGCTGCTGTCCCTGCGACAGGTTGTGACCGCGCTCCGCGAGTTCGGTCTCATAGCCGTCCGGCAGATCGCGAATGAAACCATCCGCGTTCACCGCGCGTGCCGCCCATTGGGCGCGTTCGCGGGATATGTCGGGATCGTTGAGCGAAATGTTCTCCAGCACGGTGCCCGAGAAAATGTGAAAGTCCTGCAGGACGACACCCACCCGCTTGCGCAGGTCGCTGCTTGCGATGTGATTCACGTCGATGCCGTCGACGAAGATCATGCCGTCCTCGAAGTCGTAGAAACGCGCCAGCAGGCGAATGATGGTGCTCTTGCCGGCGCCGGTCGGTCCAACCACCGCCAACTTCTCTCCCGGCGAAATGGAGAACGAGACGTCGCGCAACACCGGGTCGCTGGCTGCGTAGGCGAAGCGCGCGTTGCGGAATTCGACACGCCCTTCAAGCCGCTCCGGCAACCGGGCCGGATGCTCCGGCTCGCGCAACCGCTCGTCCCAGTCGATCGCCTGGAAGATGCGCTCGCCGGAGGCCATGGCGCGGAACAGCGTGTTGAAGAAATGCCCGAACGTGCTCACGGGCGTGATCATCATGTTGATGTACATGTTGAACATCAGCAGCGCACCCAGCGTCATTTCCTCCTGCACCACCTGGCCGCCGCCGTACCAGATGATGACGGCGATGGCGATGCTGGTCAGGCTCGTGTTGAACGTTTCGAACACGACCTCGTAGTTGATGGCGCGATATTCCTGGTTCCGGTTCTCTTGGTTGAGCACCCGGTATTCCTGGGCGTTCATTTCTTCGCGGCCGGAGAGTTGCACGACCTCGATGCCCATCAGGTCTTCCTGCAGGTACTGGTTCAGGGCGGACATCGAATCCCGCACCAGGCGAAAGATTTCCCGCATGGCGATGCGGAAGATGTACGTGGCGACGGCCGCGGCCGGAATGATCAGCAGCACGATGCCCGTAAGCTCCGCGCTGTAGACCAGCATCATCACCATCGCGAAGAAGAACGGCACGAACTGCCCCGCCAGGGCAACGAACTCCCTCAACAGCCGGAACAGGTTCTCCACATCGTTCGTGACCCGCGTCATCACGCGTCCCACGGCCACGTGATCGTAGAACGAGGCGGGCTTGTGCTCGAGGGAAGCGAACAGGTCGAGCCGCAGGTCGCGCAATGTCTTGAGGGCGCCGCTCGACAACGTCAGCTGGTGGCCGACCATGATGAGCAGTTGCGCGAGGGTCAGGCCCACGAAGAGCATCACGGCGCCGCCCAGAGGCGGCATCGAGAACAGTCGGGACAGCCATTCCGTTGCGGCGATCAGCCCGAAGTTGAAGCGCGTTTCGGCGCTCTCGTTCGGCGCCAGGATGGTGTCCACCACCACGGGTCCCTGGATGACCGGCATGAGCACCGAAACCACCGCCCAAACGACGACCAGGGCCGCGCTGGCGCCCAAAGTGATGCGATAGGGCTTGGCCCACCGCAACAGACGCATGAACAGGCGCATGTTGAGCGCCTGGTGCGTCAGTTCGGCATCGAAGGCCGAATAATTGCGCCCGGCGGTAACTTCACTCATCCGTCGTCACTCCCCGTGGCCGCCAGGGGCATCGTTTCGGCCTGTCCGCCGTCGAGCTGGCGGAGCAATTGCCCCCTGCGCGCCCGGTCTCGATCCTGGCTGCTCTGGACCGCTTCCAGGTCGGCGTAGTAGCCGCCCTGGGCCAGCAGTTCCTCGTGGGTGCCCGACTCCAGCACGCGCCCGTTGTCGATGACGTAGATGCGATTGGCGTGCCGCGCCGTGGACACGCGGTGTGAGATCAGGAGGGTCGTCTTGCCCGCGCGCATTCGCTGCAGGCCGCCCAGTATCAGTTCTTCGGTTTCCGTATCGACGCTGGAGAAGCAGTCATCCAGCAACAGCACGTCGGCGCGGCGGATCAGTCCGCGCGCCAGTGTCGAGCGCTGCTTCTCGCCGCCGGAAAGCGTGGTCCCGCGCTCGCCGACCACGGTGTCGAGGCCACCGACCAGGCGTCCCACGGTCTCCGTCAGACCCGCCGCGTGCACCGCTTCGAGAATCTCGTCGTCCCCGCGGTCGGGCTTGTCGTAGGTAAGGTTCTCCCTGAGTGCCGCGGAGAACAGGAAAGGATCCTGCGGGACCATCGAAACCGCTTCCCGCAGCCGATGTATCGGCACTTGGCAGATATCCTTGCCGTCCAGAAACACCGAGCCGCGCGGCGTATCGATCAGCCGCACCGCCGCCTTCAGTATCGTCGACTTGCCGGAACCTATGCGGCCGAGCATGGCTACGGTCTCGCCTGCATCCACATGCAGGTTGATCCCGTCGATCGTCGGTCGGGCGGCGCCGGGATGGCGGTAGGTGAAGTTGCGAAACTCGAGTCGGCCCTTGATGTCGGGCGGCAGCTGGACCTCCGCCACGTCGACCACCTCGCGCGGGTAGTCCAGGATCTCGAAGATGCGTTGCGTCGCCGCCGCGGCGGAGGTGAACATCGACAGCGAAAAGCCGATGGAGTAGACCTGCGCCGTGATCAGGATCAGATAGCCGAAAAAGGCGGTAAAGGCGCCGATACTCATCGAGCCGTCCAACACGAGCAGGCCACCGTAGAGCAGGATGACCACCGGCGAAACCATGGTCAGCAGCGTCATCGCCACGTTCACTATCACCTGGTAGCGTTCGGCCCGGTAGAACTTCTGCGCGTAACGCGTACTGGCCTTCCGGAACCGCTCGATCTCCTGCTCTTCCTGCGCCACGGCCTGGATCGTGCGTATCCCGTTGAGGTTCTCCTGGGTGAAGGCGGTGAGTGTCGCCAGGGCTTCCTGCCGTTCCCGGAAAAAGGGGAACATTCCCCGCGCCATCATGAATCCGATGACCGCGACGAACGGCAGCGGCGCCACCACCCAGGCGGTCAACGCCGGCGACATCGCCAGCATGAATCCCAACGCCGCCAACACCGAAAAGACGAACATGACGATGTTGACGGCGCCGAAGGACACCACCATGCGGACCATGCTGATGTCGTTGACCGCGCGCGACATGAGGTCGCCGGTGCCGAACCTGTTGAAGAAGTTGGGGCCCTGGTATTGGACCAGGTTGAAAAAACGCTTCCGCAGATCATAGGCCGAGGCGATCGAGATGCGACGCAGGGCGCGCCGCGCCGGCACGTAGATGGCGAACTGCGAGGCGACCACACCGAGGATCAGGAGTGCCGGGATCGCCAGGTAGGGTTCGACCGCCGGATCTTCGAGGCTCTCCACCGCCAGTTTCTGGGCCCACGGAATCAGGTACAGGGCCAGCCGCGCGATGAGCAGTCCCACCATGCCCACCCCCAGCACGACAGCATAGCGCCGCATGTAGGGCATCAGCCGCTTCAGATGACCCAGATGCTGAAACGACGCCCGTTCGCGCTGCGGGGCGCCGACGACGCTGCCGCCCCAGCGACCGCCGCCACCGCCGTGCATGCCACCGATCCTCAAGCGGCACTACCCCCGCCCGCGAGAACGCAGGCACCGCGAACGGTCGGAAACGCTTCCTTGACGGAAACGTGATCGGAGGCTGCGGCGACTCGCCCCCACGCGCGACGCCACAATGCCGGGGACGGGGTGCGCGTAGGGGAAACCATGAACGTCGGAGCTTCGAAGAGTCAAACCGCGCATTTTACTCCAATCGGCTCTTGGCTGTCTTAAGGATGGCTTTGGTCCAACTTTGGTCCAGCTTCGAGCAGCCGTTCGGCAAGGAAATCTGCTACGCTTAGTCATCTACTTAGTCAATTGCTCGCGAGATTCCATGCAGCAAGTCAGCGTGCACGAGGCAAAAACACACCTGTCTCGCCTGCTGCGTCACGCCTGCGCCGGCGAGGAAGTCGTCATCACGCGCTCGGGCCACCCCGTGGCGCGGCTTGTCCCGGTCGAGGATGGCAGGCCCGTGTTCGGCGTCGACCGAGGGCGCTTCGTCGTTCCCGCCGACTTCGACGATCCCCTCGAAGAGTCGGTCCTGCGCGATTTCGAAGGCGGGTGAGATCGGGCCGTGAGAGCCTTGCTGGACACCCATTGCTGGCTCTGGCTCCAGACCGATCCGGATCGACTCGGCGAGGTCTTGCTGGCGAACCTCGGAGACCCTTCGTCGGAGCGTTACCTGTCATCGGCAAGCGCTTGGGAAATCGCCATCAAGTACGCCTTGGGCAGACTCCCGTTACCGGAGAATCCGACCGCCTACGTACCTGACCGCATGCGGATCAGTCGGTTCAAGGAACTTCCGATCACGCACGCGGACGCATTGGCGGTGGCCAGCTTGCCACCGCATCATCGGGATCCCTTCGACCGCGTGCTGGTCGCGCAGGCGCGCCTCCACGGCCTCACGCTCGTTACGGCGGACGTCGCGATCGAGAGCTACGACGTTCCGATGGTGCGCGTCGGCGGGCCCGCCTGATCGCGACCTCGAATCCTGCCGGTGCACCGAGCGCACGGCGGGCATCCCCACCAGTGTTGACAGAACAAACCGCACGACCACCGGACAACTCTCACAGACAACTCTCGCTGTTTACTCCACCCGGGTGCGGGCGTACCATCGCATGTTTAGCAAATCCGGGGTTTTGACATGCTGCGGATCGTGCAGGAAGCGCTCACGTTCGACGATGTCCTGCTCCTGCCCGCGTATTCCCGCGTGCTGCCCTCCGAAGTCGACCTCACAACCCGCCTGACCCGCGACATCGGCCTCAACATTCCCCTGATGTCCGCCGCCATGGACACCGTCACCGAAGGACGTCTCGCCATCGCCATGGCCCAGGAAGGCGGCATCGGAATCGTGCACAAGAACATGTCGTTCGAACGGCAGGCGCGCGAGGTGCGGTCGGTAAAGAAATTCGAGAGCGGCATCATCCGCGACCCCGTCACCATCGGCCCGGAACGCACCGTCCGGGACCTGCTCGAACTGACGGCCGAACACAACATTTCGGGCGTTCCCGTCGTCCGGGGCAACAAACTGCTCGGCATCGTGACCAGCCGCGACATCCGGTTCGAACAGCGACTCGACGCGCCCGTATCCGAAGTGATGACGCCGAAGGAGCGCCTCGTCACCGCCGCCGAGGGCGCGACTTTCCAGGAGATCACCGACCTTCTGCACCGGCATCGCATCGAGAAGATCCTGCTTACCGACGGTTCCCAACTCACCGGCATGGTGACCGTGAAGGACATCACCAAGGCGCAGCGGTTTCCGAACGCCTGCAAGGATGACCTCGGACAGCTTCGCGTCGGCGCCGGGGTCGGCACGGGCGAGGACACCGACGAGCGGGTCGCCGCGCTGGTCGAGGCTGGCGTGGATGTATTGGTGGTGGACACGGCCCACGGCCACTCCCAGCGCGTGCTCGACCGTATTAGCTGGATCAAGCAGAAGTATCCGAAGCTGCCGCTGGTCGGCGGCAATGTGGCGACGAAGGAAGGCGCCCGCGCATTGATCGGGGCCGGAGTGGACTGCGTGAAAGTCGGCATCGGCCCCGGCAGCATCTGCACGACCCGTGTCGTATCGGGCATAGGCGTGCCGCAGATCACCGCCGTGGCGGAAGTCGCCGAGGAAGCGCAGGAGGATGATATCCCCGTCATCGCGGACGGAGGGGTCCGCTTCTCCGGGGACATCGCCAAGGCCATCGGCGCGGGCGCCAGCGTCGTCATGGTAGGCGCGCTCCTGGCCGGCACGGACGAAGCGCCGGGAGAAGTCGAGCTGTACCAGGGGCGAACCTACAAGTCCTACCGGGGCATGGGGTCCATCGCGGCCATGGGCGGCGAATTCGGATCCGGCGACCGCTACTTCCAGGAACCCGACGGCGACAATGGCAAGCTCGTGCCCGAGGGGATCGAAGGCCGGGTACCGTATCGCGGGCCCGTGAGTCCCATCGTGCATCAACTCATGGGCGGCGTTCGCGCCTCCATGGGGTATACGGGTTCCAAGGATATCGATGCCATGCGCGCGTCGACGAAATTCGTGAAGATATCATCGGCGAGCCTCGCGGAAGGTCATGTTCACGACGTCTCGATCACCAAAGAACCGCCGAACTACCCGATTGGCTGAGAAGAGCGTAAACCGACAAGCCAACGCGCCCACATTCGATGATCTCTCTTAAGGACCGAAGTCTGCCGGACGAGCGTCTGCTGATCATCGACTTCGGATCGCAGTACACGCAACTTATCGCCCGCCGAGTGCGCGAGGCCGGGGTGTACTGCGAGGTGCATCCGTTCGACCTGCCCGCCGAAGCCGTCGTCGCCTTCGCACCGCGCGGCGTGGTTCTCTCCGGCGGTCCCGAAACCGTGACCGAGGTGTCGACGCCCCGCATCCCGGACCATGTGCTCGACGCCGGAGTTCCGGTGCTCGGCATCTGCTATGGCATGCACGCGCTCGCCGCCCAGCTCGGCGGCGCCGTCGAACCCTCGTCCAAGCGCGAATTCGGCAGCGCGGAGATCGATATCGCCGAACACGGCGCCGGTGGCTTGCTCGGGAGGTTCGGTACCGACGGTCGGCTGCCCGTGTGGATGAGCCACGGCGACAAGGTGGTGTCGCTGCCACCGGGTTTCGAGGTGGCCGCGAGCACCCCCAACGCGCCGATCGCCGCGATGACCGACCGATCGCGGCGTTTCTATGGCGTACAGTTCCATCCCGAAGTCACGCACACCCGCAACGGCGCCGAAATCCTCGGCCGCTTTGCGCGGGATATCTGCGGTTGCCGCGGCACATGGACAGCGGAACAGATCATCGAGCGCGCCGTCCGGGAAGTGCGCGCGGCCGTCGGAGGCGAACGGGTGGTGCTCGGGCTGTCCGGAGGCGTCGATTCAAGCGTCGCCGCCGCGCTGCTCGATCGCGCCATCGGCGACCAGCTGACCTGCGTGTTCGTGGACAACGGCCTCCTGCGCCTGAATGAGCGCGAAGAGGTGGAGGCTGCTTTCCCCCGCATGTCGAACGCGCTCGACCCGCAACTCGTCGCTGTCGACGCCGCAGATGAGTTTCTCGGGGCGCTCCGCGGCCTGGACGATCCCGAGGCCAAGCGCAAACGCATCGGCGCCACCTTCATCGACGTGTTCCAGCGCGAGGCGGAGAAACTCGAGGGCGTCCGCTGGCTCGGCCAGGGCACGATCTATCCCGATGTCATCGAATCCGCCGCCTCGAAGTACGGCAAGGCGCATGTGATCAAGTCGCACCACAACGTCGGCGGCCTCCCCGAGAGGATGCGCCTGAAGCTGGTGGAACCCTTGCGTGACTTGTTCAAGGACGAGGTGCGCCGGGTGGGACTCGCCCTGGGGCTGCCGCGGGAGCTGGTGTTCCGCCATCCGTTCCCCGGACCGGGCCTCGCCGTGCGCGTGATCGGGGAGGTGAGGCGCGAATACCTGGAAGTGCTTCGTCGCGCCGACGCGATCTTCATCGAGGAACTGCGCCGGGCCAACTACTATGATCGCGTGCACCAGGCTTTCGCCGTCTACCTCCCGGTCAGTTCCGTCGGAGTCGTCGGAGACGCCCGCCGGTATGCGCACGTCATCGCCCTGCGCGCCGTCGAAACCACCGACTTCATGACCGCCCGCTGGGCGCAACTGCCCTACGACCTCCTCGGTCAGGTATCGAATCGCATCATGAACGAGATCGAGGACGTCTCCCGCGTCGTCTACGATGTTTCCAGCAAGCCTCCCGCCACTATCGAGTGGGAATGAGTGCCCCACATGATCGGTTCTGGATGCGTCGCGCGCTCGACGAGGCGAACCGCGCCCGGACGAGCGGCGAAGTGCCCGTGGGCGCGGTCGTGGTGGACGCGGGGGACAACCTCATCGGCGCCGGCCACAACGCTCCCATCACGGAGTGCGATCCCACTTTCCACGCCGAGATCGCGGCGCTGCGGGCAGCCTGCCGCGCCGCCGCCAACTACCGTCTGCCCGGCGCCACGCTGTACGTCACGATCGAGCCCTGCACCATGTGCGTCGGCGCCATGGTTCACGCCCGCATCGAGCGCCTTGTCTTCGGCGCCGCGGAACCCAAGGCCGGCGCTTCCGCATTGCTCCATTCAGCCGCATTCAACCGGCGCATAGAGGTGACGGGCGGCGTGCTGGCGGCGGAGTGCGGGCAGCTGCTCGCGGAGTTCTTCCGGGAAAAGAGAAAGCGCGCTTGAGCAAATCGATCATCCGCACCATCGTCGGCGCCCCCGCGTTTACGCCGGCACGGTTGCGCAAGCACCTCGATGCGTTGCGTGAAGCCGACCCTCGCGTCGAGGCGGCAGCTGCGGAATTCGTGCACTTCCTGGATCTCGCCTCGCCACTCACCGGCGCAGAGGAAGACGCCGTCCGCGAACTTCTGACCGATGGCCGGCACGCGCCCGAATCCCCGGATGGGAGCACGTACTTCTGCACCGTGACACCGCGACCCGGGACGATTTCGCCCTGGTCGAGCAAGGCGACGGATGTCCTCAAGCGATGCGGTCTCGACAAGGTGTCGAGGGTGGAGCGCGGCGTTCGATGGCGCCTCGCGGGCAGCGGCGATCATGACCTGGCCGCCCTCCTGCACGATCGCATGACGGAAGTGGTTCGGTTCGATCGCGAGGCGCATGAGGGCGTCTTCTCCCGCAGCGAGCCGCGACCTCTCGTCACGTTCCCGCGCGGCGACATCCGCTCCGCCAACCTTCGCCTCGGGCTCGCCCTTTCCGAGGATGAAATCGACTATCTCGTCGCGCAATACGCGGATCTCGACCGCGATCCGACCGACGCGGAACTCATGATGTTCGCCCAAGCGAACTCGGAGCACTGCCGGCACAAGATCTTCAACGCGGACTGGGAGATCGACGGCATCAAGGCACCCGCATCGCTGTTCGAGATGATCCGCAACACCTACCGCCGCATCAATGGCGCCGGTGTTCTCTCCGCCTACTCGGACAATGCCGCGGTGATCGAAGGATCGTTCGCGAACCGCTTCTTTCCCGACCCCGAAGACCGCGTGTACCGGGCGACGCGCGAACCGGCGCACATCCTCATGAAGGTGGAAACCCACAATCATCCCACCGCTATCGCGCCCTATCCCGGCGCCGCCACGGGTTCCGGCGGTGAAATTCGCGACGAGGGCGCCGTCGGCCGGGGCTCGAAGCCGAAGGCGGGGCTGGTCGGCTACACCACATCGCACCTCGACATCCCCGGAGATCCGCAGCCTTGGGAAATTTCCATCGGCAAGCCGGACCGGATCGCGAGCGCCCTCGATATCATGCTGGAAGGTCCCATCGGCGCGGCGGGATTCAACAACGAGTACGGCAGACCCGCGCTCGGCGGTTACTTCCGCACATTCGAGTTCCCCCACGCGCGGCGGCCCGAGTGTTACTGGGGTTACCACAAGCCCATCATGATCGCCGGCGGCGTCGGCGCCATTCGCGGCGGGCACATCAACGCAGCGGAGATTCCGGAAGGCACCAAGCTGATCGTGCTGGGCGGGCCCGCCATGCTGATCGGGCTTGGCGGCGGGGCCGCTTCGAGCATGGGCTCGGGCGAGAGCGACAGCCAACTCGACTTCGCCTCGGTGCAGCGCGACAACGCGGAGATGCAACGGCGTTGCCAGGAGGTCATCGACCGCTGCTGCGCGCTGGGCGACGACAACCCGATGCGCCTCATTCACGACGTCGGCGCAGGGGGACTCTCCAACGCGCTGCCGGAGCTGGCGGCCGATGCCTCACGCGGCGCACGTTTCGAGTTGCGCGACGTGCCCAACGCCGACGAGGGCATGTCGCCCATGGAAATCTGGTGCAACGAGGCGCAGGAACGCTACGTCATGGCGGTAGCGCCCGAGGACCTCTCGAGGTTCGCCGACATCTGCGCCCGCGAGCGGTGTCCCTATGCCGTCGTCGGCGAAGCGCGCGCCGATGAACGCATCGAGGTGACCGATCGCCACGCGGAGGAATCCCCGATAGACCTGCCGCTTGCCGCCCTGTTCGGCAAGCCGCCGAAGATGCGCCGATCATTCACCCGCAAGTCCCGGCCCGCGACGCCGACGGCGCTGGACGGAGAAAGCGCGCCCGGTCTCGAGGATGCCCTCGCCCGCGTCCTGCGCTTCCCCGCAGTCGCTTCGAAGAAGTTTCTCATCACCATCGGCGACCGCAGCATTACCGGTCTTGTCGCCCGCGACCAGATGGTGGGTCCATACCAGGTCCCTGTCGCCGATGTCGCGGTCACCCTCGCGGACTACGACGGTCTGACCGGCGAGGCCATGGCCATGGGCGAACGTTCTCCGGCGGCGGTCGTGGATCCGGCCGCAGCGGCACGCATGGCGGTGGCCGAAGCACTTCAGAACCTTGTCGCGGCGTCCATCGACGGATTGTCCCGCGTGGTGCTGTCCGCCAACTGGATGGCCGCCGCCGGTTTCGAGGACGAGGATCAGGCACTTTATGACGCCGTGGCCGCCGTCGGGCTGCACCTCTGTCCGGCGCTCGGCATCGCGATTCCGGTGGGCAAGGACAGCCTCTCGATGAGCACCCGCTGGCGGGATGGCGACGCCGATCGCGTGGTGGTTTCGCCGGTATCGCTCAACATCAGCGCCTTCGCCCCGGTTACGGATGCGCGCCGGACGCTGACACCGCTTCTCAAGGCCGAAAACACCGTACTCGTACTTATCGAACCGCCCGGCGACCAGGTGCGCCTGGGAGCGAGCGTCCTGGCGCAGTGTTATGGGCAACTCGGAGACAAAGTTCCCGACATCGACGATCCCCAAGCGTTCAAGGCACTGCTCGAATTCGTGATCTCAGCGAGCGCGGCCGGACGCTTCAGCGCGTACCACGACCGATCCGACGGCGGACTCATCGTAACGCTGCTGGAGATGGCGTTCGCGACGCGCGTCGGACTCGACATCGAAGAAGCGAGTCTGCCCGCGTTGTTTACAGAGGAACCGGGCGTTGTGGTCGAGATCGCCGCAAGTGAACTCCCGGCGCTTCTGCGTGATGCGCGGGCCGTCGGGCTGGCTGCGCGCCAGGTGGCGACCCCTCGGTCGGACGACCGGATTGTGGTCGGCGCGTATGAAACCACCCGCGCCGACCTGGAACGCCTCTGGAGCGAAACCAGCCATCTCATGCAGCGCATCCGCGACGATGCAGAATGCTCGGACCAGGAACTCGATGGCGTCGAGGGCCATCGAACTCGAATGGTTCCGAAGCTCGGCTTCGATCCAGCGGACGACGTAGCCGCCCCTTATGTGGCAACGGGCGCGCGGCCACGCGTCGCGATTCTGCGCGAGCAGGGGGTGAACGGCCAGATAGAAATGGCGGGGGCGTTCCATCGGGCCGGCTTCGAAGCGGTGGACGTACATACCTCCGACCTGTTCGCGGGCCTTGTCTCGCTCGACGACTTCGCCGCCCTCGCGGCCTGCGGCGGATTCTCGTACGGCGACGTGCTGGGCGCCGGCGGCGGCTGGGCCAAATCGATCCTGTTCCACCCGCGGGCGCGGGATGCATTCCGGGCATTCTTTGAGCGGGACACCTTGACGCTCGGCGTGTGCAACGGCTGCCAGATGCTGTCCCGGCTAAAGGCGCTGATCCCGGGCGCCGAGACCTGGCCCCGCTTCGAGCGCAACCGTTCGGAACAGTTCGAGGGTCGATCCGTCATGGTCCGCATCAACCCCAACGCTTCTCCATGGCTCGACGGCATGGCGGGCAGTGCCCTTCCGATCGCGGTCGCCCACGGAGAAGGACGTGCGGAATTCCTCGACTCGCCGCCGGCGGCTGTCCTGCAATATGTCGACGGCCTGAGCGATCCGACCGAAACCTATCCCTTGAACCCCAACGGATCGCGAAACGCCTTGGCGGGCACGACATCGGCCGACGGCCGCGCGCTCATCATGATGCCCCACCCCGAACGCGTCTTCCGTACCGTCCAGAACTCCTGGCACCCCGAAGACTGGGGCGAGGACGGCCCCTGGCTGCGCCTGTTCCGCAACGCTCGCGCAGCGCTCGGTTAAGTCCTATCTCCCACTGGACATCATTCGGACGCCGTCTATGCTGGCCCCAAACTCGGGCTACGGAGAGAACCATTGGCTATCAAGGAGCGCCTAACGGAACTGGGAATCGCCCTCCCGCCCCCGATGCGGATACCGGGACAGCGATTCGAAACGGTGCGGATCTTCGGCAACCGCGCCATCATCGCAGGGCATCTCCCCTTCGACACCGACGGCGAACTGTTCGGACCGCTCGGCAAGGTCGGCGCCGACGTGACTCCCGAGGAGGCCTACCAATCCGCTCGACAAGTCGCGCTCGTGATGATCTCGAGCCTCGACGCCGCAGGCGTCGATCTCGACCGTATCGAGTGGACCAGGGCCTTCGGGATGGTCAACGCCGCACCCGGGTTCAATGCGTTGCCGGGGGTCATCAATGGTTTCTCGGATCTTCTGCTCGAGGTCTTCGGCGACAAGGGACGGCATTCGCGTTCCGCCATCGGCGTCGCGGAGCTGCCGTTCGGCGTCCCGGTGGAGTTGGAAGCGGAGGTCGCGCTGCTGCCTGCCTGAGCCGCCCGGCATCGAACCGGAGACCGGGAGATGCCGCTCTCTTGCGCTACCTTTGGGTGCCGTCGCGCCCTGTGGTACTTTCGAGCGCAAACCTATTCCCGCACCGTGCTGCGGGCGGAGTGACCGGATATGCAACCAGGCACCTTCAAATCGGCCCGCTGGACGGAGGTCGCGGGGCGAGTCGAGGTCAGCGCGAGCCAACGCGTTGCGCCAAAGGCGCAGGAAGTACAGATTGCCGTCGGCAGCGCGGGCATCTGCGGCTCCGACCTGCACTCGTTCCGGGGCGACTTTGATCCGCGCGTGGGGAGGACCCCGGGCCACGAAATCGCCGGTACCGTGAGCGCCGTGCCGAGCGATGTCCGGCACGTCAAGGAAGGCGATGTCGTCGGCATCGAGCCGCTGCTGCGATGCGGTTTCTGCCGCTTCTGCATGTCGGGCGACTACAACATCTGCTCTGAGCGTGGACTGATTGGCGCCGGCGTCGACGGCGGCATGAGCGAATTCGTCAACGTTCCCGCCAACACCGTGTACCGCGTCCCGAGCGGCGTCGACACCGAGGTTGGCGCCTTGGCCGAGCCGCTCGCCTGTTCCGTGCATGGCTTCGAAAGAGTCCGCCTCAAGGGCGCCGAGACCGTCCTCATCGTGGGCGCCGGCACGATCGGACTCACCGCGATTCTCGCCGCCCGCGCGCGAGGCGCGCGGGTCATCGTTCTGGCCCGCCATCCGCACCAGCGCAATGCCGCCCTGGAATGCGGGGCGAACGAAGTGATAGACGAAAGCGAGGCCGGCAAGGCGCGCCTGGCAGAGCTCACCACGTTGCGGGCCATCGACGTCTCGGTGGAAACGGTGGGCGGTCAGGGCGACGCGTTGATTCAGGCCCAGCGCGCGGTGCGCCCGAAGGGACGTGTACTGGTGCTCGGCGTATTCACCGTCCCCACCCTCACCATCGACGGGCGCTACCTGTCGGGACCGGAAGTCGAGATCGTCGGGTCCATGGTCTACTCGGCGCGCGACGGCCGTTCCGACTACCAGGTTGCGCTCGAGATCATCGCCGACAACGTGGAAGCCGCACGCTCACTGATCACCCATCGCTTCTCGTTGGACGATGTGCAGACCGCGTTCGAGACGGCGCTCGACAAGTCCACGAAATCGATCAAGGTGCACCTCAAACCGTCATAGCGCACATTGCCCAGGTGTTGAAACTGGTAGACAAGCAGGACTTAGAATCCTGTGCCCCTAGGGCGTGTGGGTTCGAATCCCACCCTGGGCACCAATGATCGGTTAGCGCCATGAAATCCGCCAGAGCCGAAGGCGCATGCCGTCTTTGACCCCCGCCCAAGCCGATGCCTTTCGGGATGGCCGTTCATGACTCCGGTGACTCCCCGGCGCTCCGTTCTTTACACGCCTGGCGCGAATACGCGTGCCATGGAAAAAGCGCGGGGAATCGACTGCGACGGCATCATCTTCGACCTTGAAGACTCGGTCGCGCCGGAAGCGAAGGCGGACGCCCGCGGAATGATCGAGGCGGCGGTGCTGGCCGGCGGATACGGTCACAGGGAACTGGTCGTGCGCGTAAACGGACCTGGCACCCCCTGGTGGGAAGACGACGTGCGCTTCGTCGCCGGACTCGAAGTCGGCGCCGCACTGGTTCCAAAGGTGGAGTCGACCGCGGATATCGACCAGTTGGTCGATGCCCTCGACGCAGCGGGCGGAGGGGGACTGGCCATCTGGATCATGCTGGAAACGGCGCGGGCGATTCAGCGCGTTGACGTTCTGGCGGCACATCCGCGCGCCAGCGTGCTGGTGATGGGCACGGCGGACCTTGTGGCGCAACTGCGGGGCCGCCACGACGCGGCCCGACGCAGCGTGGACTATGCCTTGCAACGCTGCCTGCTGGCGGCGCGAGCGGCGGAAAGGGAGATTCTCGATAGCGTGCACCTCGACTTCCGCAATCTCGAGAGCTTCCGCACCGAATGCGAACACGGCCGGGACCTGGGATTCGACGGCAAGACGCTGATTCATCCCGGCCAAGTGGAGATTGCGAACGCCGTATTCGGTCCTTCTCGCGCCGAGGTGGACCTGGCCCGACGCATCGCTCACGCGTGGTCGAAGGCGCGAAATGCGGGCCGCGGCGTCGTCGAAGTCGACGGGCGGCTGGTCGAACACATGCACGCGACGCAGGCGGAACGTACGCTTGCCTTTGCGCGCGCATTGGCGGGGCGCGACGAATAGGTCCTGTCCTATCTGGACGGCGGCGTGGATTGCTTCGCGCTTTTCGGAGGGTCCGCGTTCCGCGACCGTCAACCCTTCGACAACGGGTGCGGCGTCAGCGGCGGGGTCGGTATGTTCGCCCTGGGTCGCCGGACGCTCACGTCCTCGAAAAGGAGCGCTGGTGTAATCACCGAGACCGGCCAGGTCGCGAAGCCCGTCGCCCTGCCGTCCACCGACGGCGAGAATCCCGTGTCGTGGCGGGACGTCGCTTCTGAAACATCGACGATATCCCTGAAGTCCGATTCCGACAGGGTCGACAAGACCGCGATCGGAATCGGTTGCTCCCGTCCGTCGGGGAAGGCCTTGTAGGCACCGATCAGCGGTTCCACGCTGGACGACGGGCCGTCGCGGCCAAATCCGGCGGAGCGCCTGTTCAACTTCGCCAATCGGCTGCCGATGCGGCGAACGATGACGGCGTGATCGAGGCCCCTTTCCGCCGCCAACGCGAAGAGTTGCTGCTTGAGTTCCTCGTCACTGAGTCCGCGCGAGGGGGTGACGAAGAAACTGCCGGGTACCGTCATGTCTCGCCAGCGGCTGGCGGTGCTTTCCGGCACCTCGGCTACGGGCACGCGCGTGGACAGCAAGGTCTTCAGGATGCCGCGTTCGACCAGCAGTGTGCGCTGCGCCGGCAGACCGTCGTCGTCCACCGGCTGCCGGCCCCACAACGGGACGCCTTCGTGGCCTTCAATCGTCGGGTCGGAAACCATGGACAGAAAGCGGGGCAGTACCCGGCTGCCGATCTTGTCCAGGAAAGGATTGCGGAACCGCGCCGAGGCCCGTTGCATCGCCGGGTCGTCGAACGTCGGCATTCGAATCGCGACCAGGCGGGGGCCGAAGACCTGGGAGACAAGTTCCGCCGCGGCCTGGCCTTCGAACAGCACGGGACCGGCGTAGCGCTCCATGTGGGCCGCTTCGCGTCGTTGCCCGAGGCGTTGCGTCATGGCGCTCACCCGCTCCGCCAGGACCATCGGCGCGGGAAGGTCTTCCCAGCGCCTGACCCAGAGGGCGTCGAAGTCCTCCAACTCCGTGCCGTCGACCGCTTGCGCCGCAGCGAGCGCGTGAAGGCCGATATACGGCGCTTCGCGCACGAACTCGGTCCCTTCGCTGTTGACGAACCGCGTGCGCTCCAAATGGGTGGTGACCCGCACCTCGGAACGCGACAGATGCGCCATTCCCCGCATGGCGGCGGAAACTTCGCGCGCCAACGTTCGAACCGGCGCGGTGTCGAGTTGCCCGTCCGTTCCGCCGTCGTACCGGTGCGGCGGCATTTCGCTGAAGTCCGGGACATTCTTCACCTGCGTTTGATTCTGCAGCGCCGCGCGTTTGCCGGCGATCTGGTCCAAAGCCCGTTTGTAGGCCGTGTCCGTCGCCAACCAGATCTGCCGCCGCAAGGTGTCGTAGTCGTCATCGACGGAGAGGGGGGCGATATTGGGCCTCATCGCATAGGCGCTCGCCATCGACCGGAAGTTGGTGTTGTCGAAGCCATGGTCGCCCACCCGCAGCTCGACGAACAGTTGCCGGTTGACCCCTTCCGAGGCGCTCAGCAAACCGCCAAGGCTCGCCGTGGCGCCTCCGTAGGTCCTTTCCTGGACCCGATAGGCGAGAAAGTACGGCTTCTCCGCATCTTCCAAGCGCAGTTCCGCCATGGAACGCGCCAACTCGTCGCGCATCGCTCGCATCAGGACACTGTCTTCGGCCAACGGGGCGGCCAGGGGCGCGGCACCTGCGACGAGTACAAGGACGGCGACCGCGGGTCTCGCGATCGGCGGGAGAATCATCGCGTCTCTCCCACCGTGGCGAGCGGACGCACCTCGCCCAAGATCTTCAACGCGTCTCCAGGCGGCGGCAGAATCGGCAGCCGCGTCTGCGTAGTCGTCCTTTTCTGCACTTCGATCTGGGAGACGAGTATCGAAGGCGACACGGTGGCCACCGGCACCGAGCCCGATTCCGCACCGCACGTGCCGTTGAAGACCTGGAAGTCGTCGCCCGCCGCCTCGATCCGGCTAAAGGCGGTCAGCGGCGTGCCGATGAGATTCACCCCCCGCACCATTTCCTCGGTGCCGTCCAGTTTGATTCGGTAGACCACCGTCGGGTTCACCGTGAAGACATTCGGCAATTCTCGGCCGGTAATCGTGAAACCTCCCTGGATGCGGTCGAAAAACAGGCCGAAATCCTTGCCATCGCGTTCCACCATGGCCAGCAGTCGCGCCTTGAGTTCCTCCCGCGTCATCGTTTCCGATGCCTCGATGATCAAGTTGGACTGCCGCGCCACCGGCGCGAATCCGGTGTTCTTGCGCCCGTGGCCGTTGGACCTGGGAAAACCCTCGATGGGAATTCGCGCCATGAGGAAGTTCGTCAGCACGCCGTTGACGATTACCGGCACGCGCCGAGCTCTGACGCCCTGGTTGTCATAGCGATATGCGCCCACCAGGTCAGTGCCGCCAAACCGCCGAATCGTCGGATCGAAAGTTAGGGAGAACGCCTCCGGCAGCACGGGGTCGCCCACCATCTTGCGGAATGTCTGCGCTTCGGTAACTCCTTTCTGGCGATGTCCCTCCAGGCGGTGGCCCAGGATCTCGTGGAAGAAGACGCCGCTCGCCCTGCCGGAAAGGATTGCGGGGCCGGCGTAAGGCTCTACCAGGGGCGCCGTCCGAAGCGCTTCCAGATCATCGACCATCTCGCGCACGGCAGCCATCACGGTTTCGTCGTCCGGGAGTCCCTCCGGCGTGAGGGAGAAGAACTGCTCCGTGCGCGGCAGCACCTTGCCGTCTTCCGCCCGCGTGACGGCACCGATCGACACGCGGTAATACGCGGTCGATGTCTTGATCGCGGAACCTTCGCTGTTGACGTACCAGCGGGTCTCGACGTTGCCATGAACCGCGGCGTTCGCCGAAAAGACGTGCGGCGATTCGGCAAACGGTGCCGTGTATCGGCGCACCTTGTCCTCCCAAACGGACCGATCGGCGCGGAGCGCGACCGTATCTTCGGAAGCCACCTCCGCTTTCTCCAGCGAGAAGTCTCCCGTCCTGTCCCCGGTCTCGACGTTGACCCGCACATCGGCTTCAACCTTGGTGAAGCGCTCGACGGCTTCCTTGTACTTCTTGTCGGTTTGACGCCAAAGCACGGTTCGCAGGCCCTCTTCGTCTTCGATCGGAATCTGGGCGGCGCGCCCGAAACTGCGCGACCCGCGGCGGACGCGCTCGGAAAGTTCGCGCGTATTGTCGAGCATCGGGCTACCCACCCTGAGGTCGATGTCGAGGCTTCTCCGCACGCCCTCCCGCCACCGCGTCAGGCTTCCGAACTCACCGCTCACCGTGACGGTCTCGTCTTCGGTGATCTCGTAGCTGAGGTAGTAGGCCGGCGTGGGTTGCCGGGCGAGAATTCCCCGCGAGCGTTCGAGTTCCTCGCGCATGACGTCGAGCACATCCGCCGCCGACTGGCCAGCGAACAACAGGATCGCTAGCGCACACGAGGCGACGGGGCCGAAGCCCGGTTCGGCAGGTGTCGAGCGCATCCGATGCGCTCGCGATGGTTGCAGGATACCTGGTTGGGTCATCGTCGCCTCCTTCCGGCCGAACAACCCTATTGAGCGCTGGCGTGTGCGTCAACGGAATCGGTCCGCCAAGCCCAACCACCGCTCCACGCGCCGCGCAACAGTCAGATGCGCTTCGGGCAGCTCTCCTTCAGCAGCCTGGACAGGGAGCGGTCGGCCAGCAGTCAACCGCCCGTCCGGCACCGCGCACAGTAGTTGCTTTCGTTCTCCGCGTAGACGATGCGCTGGATGGGCCTTCCGCAGACGGGACAAGGATCCTTGTACTTCCCGTGCGCAGCCATCTCCGGGTGGAAGGCGGCTGCTGTATGATTTTCCCGCTGTCGCGCGCCGCAAAACGGCACGTAGCGCCGATCAAGGCGCACGGTGATAGGTGGGCTTGGGCGGGGCTGAAATACGACGCCGAAGGGCGGCGGATTTCATGGCTCTAGGGAGAATCGATATGAACGACTTCAACGGCAAGCGCGTGGTGGTCACCGGCGCCGCCGGCGTCGTGGGGCGTGCCGTCGCCGACGCGTTCCACCTGGCCAACGCGGACGTCACGGGCATCGACATCGTCGAAGCGATCATGCCCTACCGCAGTATCGTCGCCGATCTCATCGACCCGGCCGACGCCGCGCGAGCGACGGCTGAAGCCGGGCATGTCGACGTTCTCGCGAACATCGCCGGCGGCTTCACCATGGGCGAGTCCGTCGCCGAGACGAGCGACGACACATGGGACTTCATGTTCAACCTTAACGCCCGCACCGTGCTCAATATGGCGCGCGCGGTGGTGCCCGGCATGCGCGATCGCGGCGCGGGCAGGATCGTCAACATCGGCGCGCGCGCCGGCCTCCGGGGCGCCGGCGCCATGGGCGCCTACTGCGCTTCGAAGAGCGTCGTGCTGCGGCTGACGGAATCCCTCGCCGACGAACTGAAGGCGGACGGCATCAACGTCAACTGCATCCTGCCGAGCATCGTCGACACCCCGCGAAATCGGGAGGACATGCCGAAAGCGGATTTCTCAAAGTGGGTGCGGCCCGACCAGATCGCTTCGGTCGTGATGTTCCTCGCGTCGGACGCCGCAAGCGCGATTCACGGCGCATCGATCCCGGTCGAAGGACTGTCCTGAGTACTTGGAGAACGGTTCGCCTGGTCAGCGCCATGAAATCTGTCGCCCTAACGGGCGCCATCTTTCACCCCCGCCCAAGCCCACCTACCATCCCGTCGATCTTGCCGCCAAAGCGGCAAGAGCGGCAAGTCCGACAGTCTGCTAGTATGCGAGCGGCGGCATCGCCGCAGCGACAGCGGTTTCGATGTCCCAGATTGCGCTGGAGACGGCTTGGCCGATCAGGTCCATCTTTCGCACCTGACCGATCCGTTCCGCAACCAGGTCCAGTTCGCGTTCCGCCAGCAACTCCTTGAAGATCCCGCAGGCATCCGCCAATCCGATGATCACGATATCCCGGGGATCGGGAAGCGCGTCGCTGAACAGCACTTCCATGATGCGCAGCTTCAACTCGCGCTCGGCCTTGCCATCGACAACGGGGTAGCGGCGCGACGAAAGGACCCACAGGAACCGATCCTCCCGCTGCTCCAGGATTCCACGCTCGATCAGGTGCGCAAGCGCTTCTTCACGGATTTCCCAGGCGCGCCCGGCGGCCACTTCAACCCAATACCGCGCATCGTGCGACTCCTCGGTCGCAGCGATTTCTTCCAGCAGGGGATCCAGAAGGCTGTCGCCAACCGGGGTCGAATCGATAAGAACCAGCTTCTCGAGGTCCGTGTCGATCCGGTTTTCCAGCGCCAGATCCATCAATACGCCGCCGCCCAGGGCATATCGAAGGGACCACTCCGGCACCCGAGCGAACTTGCCATTGTCGTCGTGCAGAAGGAGCAGCAGCACTTCTTCGGCGAACCTCAGCATCATCGGTCACTCCGCCGGGATGTTTCCCCGTTCATGCTGTGCCTAGAGTACAGGATAGTCGGTTCGCTGCAACGCTTGATCAAACGTTGTCCCAAGGCTTGTTCTTGAAGTCTGTTAACTTCCGCTCGCCGTATCGCAGAAGAGCCAAGGAACGTCCATGACCGCACTTCCCGGGCATCTATTGTCCAAGCATCGGAGACGGTCTCGCGCTATGCGAGGCGCTTGCGTTCGTCACGAACGAGATTCGGTTCGGCACGTCCATTACGCCGATCTATACGCGACACCCGTGGGAAATCGCCAACGCGGCGAGTTTCATTCACGAGGTCTCGAACGGCCGTTTCCTGTTTGGCGCCGGGGTCAGTCACGCGCCCACGATGGAGCGTTTCGGCCTGGAAACGGGGAAGCCCCTCACCGATATGCGCCAGTTCGTCTCCGACCTGAGATCGGCGCCCCGAGCGGGCGTTTGGGGCTAACGGATTCGTGACGAAGCGAGACGCCAACGTACTGTGGGTGGTCCGACACGCCGCCGCGGAGCACACTTTCGGCGTATCCGACTTCGACCGGTCGCTGCGGCCCAAGGGACTCAGGCAGGCCGAGCGAATGGAAGGATGGCTCCCCACACAGCCGGACCCCGCGACTCTCATCGTCAGCAGCGCAGCCAGGCGGGCCGCGGAGACAGCGCGACACGTCGTTCGCGGATTCGGTCTATCGGACGACGACCTCCATACCGACAGGGAAGTCTACGGGGCGAGCCCGGGCGTGCTCATCGAATTGCTCCGCCGACTGCCGCCAGGCACCGGCAACGTCGCTCTGATCGGCCATAACCCCGGCGTCAGCGACTTGGCAAGCATCCTGATCGGATCGTCGATCGGGAATCTGCCGACCTGCGGCATCGCCGTGCTGACCTGCCCGGCGCCTTGGGGCCATCTGCTTCCGGGTTCCGCAGAACTGGCGCTGGTGGCGGCGTCGGATACCATCCTGGAACGATAAGGATCTCCGTCTCGGGCAAACGGTGACTCAAAAGCCGCCATGGGTCGCAAGCCACTCCTGTTCCGCCGGCGTGCTCTCGCGCCCGAGGATCGCGTTCCGGTGCGGAAACCGGTCGAACCGCTCGATCACCTCCTGATGCGCCCGCGCGTAGCGCAGGAACGAATCGACGTATTCGCGCCATTCGGAGGGCGACAGCACCGCCAACCCGGCGAACAGCGCGACCGACCGTCCCTGGTCCTCTCGGTCCTCGCTGTGTTCGAACGGGTGATAGAGAAGCAGGCGCCCCGGGATCGGCAAATCGAGATCAAGGCCCTTGTCCAGCGCGCGCGCGGCCACTTCACGCGCCAAGGCATCCCCGGAAAACGCATCGCGCGTCCCCCGGTACGCATTGCGCGTGAACTGATCGAGCAGGATCACCAGCGCCAGCGCGCCCTCCGCTGTCTCTTCCCAACCCGAAAGCGCGCCGGAAAGTGCCTTTGCGATGGCCTCGCTGAACTTTCGGCGGATCTCGTGATCGAGTTGATCGTCCTCGGCGTACCAGCGGCCCGAAGCTGTCTTTGCGGCATCGCAATCCGTCGGCGAGGGACCCAGCCAGAACGCGACGATGCCGGCGGGCGTGACGGCATGGCTTTCGCTGTCGGGCACCGCGTCCTCCCCGGGCTTACTTGATCGGAACAGACGGATCGATGATTTCGACGTTGCTCATCCGGCCTGCAACGCTATATTAGCGCCGACAGCGTTCTTCACTGGAGTTGTGCCATGTCCGTTCTGATCTTTATCGGCGTCGCCGTCCTGTGCTACCTCGCCTGGCGCATCATGGACCAGCTTCCCGATGCGATATTCCGCCTGAGCGAAATCCAGCGGGACATCGCCGACATACGCCGAAAACTGACGGAAGAAGGCGGCGAAAAGCCGGATGGGGAATCCAGTGACTGAAGACTGAACCGGCGCGCGATGGACCCTCTCGGCAGGCTCGATCAGGACCGCCGTCAGGCGCGGGAGCATGAAGACCCCTGGGCTGAACTCTGCGTCGTAGCGACGGTTACGGACGAGGGAGAACCGTCGGCCCGGGTGCTGGTGGTACGCGAACTGGACCTCGGCAGCGGGAAACGATCCGCATCGACGCCACCCAAACCCGCCATCGGCATTTTTGTCAACGCCAGTTCACCGAAGGTCGACGAGTTCTCGCGATCCTCCAGCGTTGCCGTTCTCATCTACCTGCCCAGCGTCATGGTGCAGTATCGATTGCGCTGCGCTCTCGATCCGATCGATCCCGGCCTCGTGCGCGAGGCTTGGCGGATGCGGCCAGAGGTATCGAAGCGCCTGGACTGGGTGTACGAAGCGTACCCGCAAAGCGCCGAGATCGCGTCCCGCGGCGCGCTCCTCGACGCAGTCTCGGCCGACGATGCCCACCCGCAACCCCTTCTCGCGCCGGAGAGCGCTGTCGGCTACGTGTTTCGACCTTTCGAACTGGAGCGACTGGACCTCGACCGTAGCGACGGTCCGCATGATCGTCGGCGATACACGTTGCGCCGGGGCGACTGGACAGAAGCCTTCCTCGTGCCTTAACGCCAGGTCACCTTGCCGGTCGACAGGCGCCCGGCCCTGACGTCTTCATCCGCCGGGACGATTCCCACCAGGTTCTTGAAGCACGTGGCCTTGGCCGTTCGAATGAAGTGCGCGACGAAGCTCAGGTCGCGCTGCACCGCGCGCACCGCCGCATACAGGTTGGGCCAGATGCCATCTTCGCCCAGCGACTTGCCAACGACGTAGCCGCGCGCGATGTACTCGTGCAGCGCCCAGTTGGGAAGACACGCAACGCCGCGCCCGGTCGCAACGAGCTGCACCATCATCGGCGTCAGTTCGGCGCTTCGCATGCGGGCAGGCTTCACCCCGGCGGGATCGAGAAAGCGCTTGAAGACATCCATCCGGGAACGCTCTACCGGGTAGGCGATAAGGGTCTCGCCGGCGAGATCCTGCGGCGTGATCACGTCCCTCGCCGCAAGGGGATGGCTCGAGGCAACGGCCAGTTGCGCTTCGTATCCGAACAACGGCGCGTAGGCCAGCGCGGTGTCGTCGTTCGGATCGGCGGTCACGACGAGGTCGAGATCGCCCCGGGCCAGGGCGGGCAGCGGATCGAAGTTGAAACCGCTGGCGATGTCGAGGTCCACCTCCGGGCGCTGGTCGCGGAACTGATCGATGGCAGGCAGCAACCACTCGAAACAGCTATGGCATTCGATGGCCAGATGCAGTCTCCCGGACTCGCCGCTCGCGTACAGACCGATGTCCCGCGATGCCGCGTGCACCAAGGGAAGCACTTCGTCCGCGAGTTCAAGCAACCGCCTTCCCGCGGGCGTGAAGCGGACCGGCTTGGTCTTGCGGACGAACAACGCGCAACCCATCCGCGTCTCCAGCGCCTTGATCTGGTGCGAGAGCGCCGATTGCGTCAGAAAGACGCGCTCCGACGCTTCAACCAGACTGCCGGTGTCCCGCAGGGCGGCCAAGGTGCGAAGGTGGCGCAGGTCAAAGCTCGATATGAACATAACTCAAGATCCGCCATTAGGATCATGTGACAAGTTCATATTTTGATCCCGCGAGCGGCCGTCGGCAACCGGCGCCCGGCGCGGTCACGCGTGCCGTTCTCCGGCGCGGGTTGCTAGAGTTTTTCGATGACGAAAAAGACGATCGCGAAACAGAAGGGAAAGGCGATCCCGAAGTAGGCCGCTACGTTCAGGATCTCGTTCTGGCGCGCGTCTTCATCGAATTTGAAGCGCGGTCCGAGCGTCAGCCACACCGCTGCGGCCGCGAGGAAGCTCAGGATGACCGAAAGGATGATGACCGCGTGCATGGCGTCAGGGCCTCATGGGAAACAATGTCGGACCGGTCAGGTCTTCAAGCAGGGGCTGGATCCAGTCGATCCATCGGCATAGCGCGGGCCGAGTTTCGCGCGGATCGATGAGTTCGTGCACGGCAAAAGACTCCGCCCTCGGAAACGGAGATCGCCGGGTGCGCAACTGTTCTTCCAGTTCGCGCCGCTTCGACTGCGGATCGTCGGCCGCCGCGATTTCCCGGCGATACGCCACCGCCACGCCGCCCTCCACCGGCAACGCGCCCGTCTCGACGGAGGGCCACGACAGGACATAGGCGTCTGGTCCGTAGTGCGCTGCGGTCGCGACGCCGAATCCCTTGTGCACCTGGATGGATGCCCACGGCACAGATGCCTGCACCGCCGCACATACGGCCGCCATGCCATAGCGGATCGTGCCTTTGCGTTCCGCCTCCGGGCCGATCATGAACCCGGGCTGATCGACGAAGTTGACGATGGGCAAATGGAACGTGTCGCACATCTCGACGAAGCGACGGTACTTCTGCGCCGCCTCCGCCGTCATCGCCCCGGCGTAGACCCTGCAGTCGTTCGCCAGCACGCCGACGGTCTGGCCATCGAGCCGCGCCAGGGCCGCAATCTGGCTGCGACCGTAGGTTGCGCCGATCTCGAAGAACGAGTCGACATCCATCACCATGCGCACGATGGCGCGCATGTCGAATCCCGTCCGCGCGTTCCTCGGCACAGCCGTCAGGAGTTCCTCCTCCATCCGTTCAGGATCATCATTAGATGGCCCTCTCGGGGCACGCTGGTCCACGTTGGAGGGCAGGTAGCTCAGGAATCGCCTCGACTGGGCGAACGCATCGCGCTCATCCTCGGCAAGGTTGTCGACGACGCCGCTGCGAGCGTGCACCGCGGCGCCTCCGAGTTCGTCTTTCGTCAAGGAGACCCCGAGCGCGCGTTCGACCAGTGCGGGTCCACCGATCAGTATCTGCGCGGTGCGCCGGCTCATGACCGAGAAGTGCGAGGCGACCAGACGGCCGGCCGGGAAACCCGCCACCGCGCCGCAGGCGATGGAGACGATCGGCACCCGCGCCATGGCGTCCGCGATGATGCGAAAGCGCGGCGCCGAGAACACCGGCTCGCCGACGGTGCCGCCGCGTCGTCCGCCACCCTTTACGCTGCCGCCCCCGCCTTCGAGCATTCGCACCAGCGGCACCTTGTAGCCGACCGCCAGGTGTTCCGCGTAGACGCTCTTGCGCAATCCCGCCGCGTTCGGCGAGCCTCCCTTGAGGGTGAAGTCCTCGCCGCCCGCCACCACGCGACGACCTTCGATCTTGCCGAAACCGACGACGTAGTTCGCCGGCACAAAGCCGAGGAACTTGTCGTCCCCGTCGTAGTCCGGAATGGCGGTCGCCTTGCCCTGTTCTTCGAACGTGCCTGGATCCAGCAGCGCGTCGATGCGCTCGCGAACGGTCAGCCTCCCCTGCGCATGCTGCTTCGCGATGCCTTCCTTGCCGCCCTGTTGTTTGGCAAGGTGCCGACGCCGGTGGATTTCCCGGACTTCTTCCTTCCAACTCATCAGCCCGCGTCCTCAAAATCGGGTGCCCGGTTCTCGAAATTGGCCCTTATGGCCTCGACCTGGTTCGGCGTACCGATGAGACCGCTTTGCAATTCGGCCTCCAGCCCGAGGCCCACGGCGGGTTCGGCCCGCCAACTCTCTTCGAGCAGGCGTTTGTCCGCACGCACCGCGTCCGGCGACCTGGAAGCGATTTCGCTCGCGAGAGTCAGGGCCTCCGCCAGCGGATCGTCCGCCGTGCGCGTAACCAGTCCCATCGCGGCGGCGTCGACACCGCTGACGATGCGACCGGTAAACATCAGTTCCTTGGCGACATCGAGCGGCACCAGGTCGCGCAACGTCTGCGTAATCGACATGTCCGGCACCAGGCCCCACTTGATCTCCAGGATCGAGAGCCTCGCATCGTTCCGCGCGATGCGAATGTCCGCGCCCAGCGCGATCTGGCAACCGCCGCCGAAGGCCACGCCATGAATGGCGGCTATCACCGGTACCGGCAGCCGTTTCCAGACGAGAGCGGGGCGCTGCGCGAAGTTCTCAGGCCCCCGCCTTTGCGACAGGACGGATCGCGCGTGATCACCGGCGCGCCGCGTTTCGTCCGCCATGGCGGAGAAACTCGAAAAGTCGAGACCGGAGCAGAATCCGCGACCGTTGCCGGAGAGCACCACGGCGCGGATGTCTCCTGAATTCATCAGGCTCTCGCCGGCCTCGGTGATCGCTCCGAACATTTCCGGCGACAGGGCGTTGTACTTCTCGGGACGATTCAGGCGGACATCCGCCACACCCTGCCTACAGTCGATGGTGACAAGATCAGGCACTTGTCTTTCCCGCCAGCAAAAGCAAAAGTCTAGCAGTCTGTCGGGCTTGCCGCGTCAGCGCCAACATCGACAGAG
>CAZFGB010000015.1:0-21393 GCA_964518405.1 uncultured Pseudomonadales bacterium
CTTCTGTTCGATGGAAATGGCCGGAGAAAGCCCTTCGATGTGATCGATATCCGGCTTCTCCATCATCGAGAGAAACTGCCGGGCGTAAGCCGACAACGACTCCACGTAGCGCCGCTGCCCCTCGGCATAGAGCGTGTCGAACGCCAGCGACGACTTGCCGGAACCGGACAGTCCCGTGATCACGACCAGCCGGTCGCGCGGGATGTCGAGATCGATGTTCTTCAGATTGTGCGTGCGCGCGCCGCGCACGGCAATCGTCGACGGATTCATTCGCGCCCTGTCGTCCGGTCAAACCATCGAAAATACGCGGTCGAAATCACCGCCGCAACAGCGCCATTCTCCCACACGGCGGAACGGCAATCTCGGTAGTTTGAGGCTGTGCCTTGCGTTATATTGAAACACCTTTCCACGAACGAAGATGAGCCATGGCGCGGGGCATCAACAAGGTCATTCTCATAGGCAATCTCGGGCGCGATCCAGAGACGCGCTTTACGCAGGGCGGAAGCGCGGTGACGACCTTCAGCCTCGCCACCTCGGACCAGTGGCGCGACCGCGAAACCAATGAGCAGCAGGATCGGACGGAATGGCACAGGATCGTGTGCTTCCGGCGGCTTGCGGAGATTGCGGGCCAGTACCTGCGCAGGGGTTCGAAGTGCTACATCGAAGGTTCACTGCGAACCAGCTCCTGGGAGGACCGCGAAACGGGCCAGACGCGCTATCGAACGGAAATCGTTGCCCGCGACATGCAAATGCTCGACAGCCGCGGAGAAGCATCGGGAGGCTATGCCCCACCGCCTCGCGGTGGCGCCGCCCAGGAACGGACGCAGCCCGCACGGAGCGCGGCGTCCGCAGCGGACGCGACGGACGATCTCGACGACCTGGACGACGACATTCCGTTTTAGCGGGCGATTCGTCGGACGAGCCGAGCTGACATGGACGAATACGAACTTGCCACGCTGGCCCTTCTCGGGGCCGGGAACTGGATCGCCGCCGCGCATGTGGCCGTCGGCCTGATTCAGGCGGGCATCGTGTGGACCGGCATCCGCGCGATGCAGCGCGCGGGCGATCGCCGCGCCGCGGAGCAGGACCAGCGCCACGCCGAGGCAATGGCCGTGCAAAGAGAAAGCCACGCCGAGGCGATGATCGCGCTTCGTGCGCTCATCGCCCGCACTGACAGCTCGGCATAGCGCCACCCGAAGGGCGATCACGTTGGCAGCCTCGGAAAGTGTTCATGATCGGTTGCGCCGGCGGTCCGCCGCTTCGAGATCCCGACCCAAGGTATTGGCGGCGCGTTGATGCTCAAACGAAGAACCATAACAGCATCGTACCCAGCGCCAGCCGGTAGATGACGTAGGGGGCCATTCCCGTCCGGTGCAGGAGCGCGACGAACGCCGAGATGCAGGCGTAGGCGGCGACCGCAGACACCGCGAATCCAAGCCCCAGATCCGTCCACGGCACGGCTTGGGGCGCGTTCCGGGCGTCGACAGCGGACAGGAGAGCCGCGCCCGCGATGGTGGGAATGGCCAGCAGGAAGGCAAACCGTGCCGCGCCCTCTCGGCCCAGCCCGACAAGCAACGCTGCGGTAATCGTGATGCCCGAACGAGAGACGCCGGGAACCAGGGCCAGCGCCTGGGCGAGGCCGATGACGGTCGCCTGGCCGTAGGACAGCGCGTATTCGTCCCGCGTCGATGTCACCCGCCGGTCCGCCCACCACAGCGGAATGGCGAAAGCGATGGTCGCGACCGCGATCACGCCCACGGCACGCAGTTCCGACTCAATGAACGGTTTGAACAGGAGTCCGGCGAGCGCCGCGGGAACGGTTGCGATGGCGACCTTGGATAGCAGCAGCCCCGATGCGCCGGTGCGCAGTCGGATCGCATCGCGGCCGAAGTCCGCCAGTTCGCGGCGAAAGTAAACGAGGACGGCGGTCAGTGATCCGAGGTGCGCGGCGACATCGAATTCGAGGCCCTGGTCGGGCCACGCGGTCAGTTCAGCCGGAAGTATCAGGTGGGCGGAACTGGAGATCGGGAGAAATTCCGTAATCCCCTGGATCAGTGCCAGGACAATGACTTGGGAGAGGTCCACGCTGCGGCTAGCGCCATGAAACCCGTCGCCTGCCGGCGCCGCGTCTCACCCCCGGCCAAGCCCACTTTTCGCCCAATCCCACCCGTCCCGGCATCCTGTCGATCTTACCGCTGACGCGGCAAGTCCGACAGTCCGCTGGTACGTGTTAAGGTGCGGACATGGCGAAATCCCACAGCGAACTGCCGTTGTTTCCGCTCGGACAGGTGCTCGTTCCAGGCGGTTCCATGGCGCTCAGGATCTTCGAAGCGCGATACCTTGACCTGGTCGGCCGGTGCATGCGGGAAGATGCCGGCTTCGGCGTCGTGCTTATCCGCAGAGGCGCCGACACGTACGGCGCAGGCATGGGGCAGCCGGAAATCCACGACATCGGAACCTTGGCGCGCATTGTCGACTTCGATCAGGCCGACGCCGGTCGCCTGGCCATCAGGATCAGCGGTGAGCGCAAGTTCCGGATTGCCGCTACGCGGGAACAGGCGGACCATCTTCTGCTCGGCGATATCGAATATCTGCCCGAGGAGGAGGCTTGTCCCGTCGGTGATGGCTTCGAGGGGTTGAGTGCGCTCCTGCGCGAGATCATGCGGCATCCGACCGCATGGTCCGGGGACAGGGCAGACGACATCGACCTGAATGACGCGCGAACGCTGGGTTGGCGCTTGGCCGACGCGCTGCCGTTTCCGCCGGAGACCAAGCAGATACTTCTGCAGATGCCTGGTGCGATGGAACGCCTGGCGGAGATTCGCCGCCTGGTCGAGGGAGCGACCAGGAATGCGGGGTAGCGCATTGACGGAACTGCGCCCGGGTTCGGTGGTGCTTGCGCCGGACGGCACCGCGTTCCCCGTGGACGAAGCATTCGCGGCCGCATTTGAGCCCGGGGACCGCGTGATCGCGGATCCGGCAGCGGGGTTGCTGCGCATTCCCCGGCGAGATGCTGCCGCAGCTCGCGCCGCTGTCGACCGAGCCGTTGACGCGTTTGAGCGGATGGGATCGGTCCGTGACGATGCCATTGCGATGTTCTACCGGTGCTGCGCGGATGCGCTTGCGGACGACGCCGTCCGGGAAGAGATTGCGACGGTCAACGCGTCGGACGTCGAACGCGCCCGGGCGCGGGGCAGATCGACGACGCGCTTGGCGGTGTCCGCCGACATGCGAGAGAAGATGATCGAGGGCATGCGCGGCTGGGCAAGCACGCCCTCGCGCCGGGGAGCGCTGTTGGAAACCATCCGCCACGACGGATTCCGGGTGGAGATGTCAGGCGCGGCGCTCGGGGTCGTGGCATTCGTGTTCGAAGGTCGTCCCAACGTCCTTGCGGACGCCTGCGGCGTATTGCGCGGGGGCAATACGGTGGTATTTCGCATCGGCAGTGACGCGCTGGCCACGGCGCAGAGCATCATGCGTCTGGCGGTGGTCCCCGCCCTCGCCGCGGCCGGATTGCCGAAGGGGGCGGTTTCGCTGGTGGATAGCCCCGCGCACGCGGCGGGTTGGGCGGTCTTTCTAGATCAGCGGCTGTCGCTCGCCGTCGCGCGGGGTTCCGGCCGGACCGTCGAGTTGCTCGGTTCGCTGGCGCGCGGCGCCGGCACCCCGGTGAGTCTGCACGGTACCGGCGGGGCCTGGATCGTCGTATCGGAGAAGGCGGAAGCCGATCATCTGAAACAGGCCGTTGTGCGATCGCTCGACCGAAAGGTCTGCAACACGCTGAATACCTGTTGCCTGGTCGGCGCGAGGGCGCGGGACCTCGCGCGGGTTGTGCTTGAGGGTCTGCGCGAAGCCGGCGCCGCCCGCGGCCAGCCGTTCAAGCTGCATGTTGCCGCCGGGGATGAAGACCTGGTGCCGCGGGCGCTCTTTGAAACAGACATCCGGGTCGCCCGCGCGCAAGGCGTCCTGGTCGAGAAGCAGGCCGAGGCGATCTCCCGGAAGGAACTCGGCATCGAGTGGGAGTGGGAGGAGACGCCCGAAGTCACCCTCGTTCGGGCGGCGTCCCTGGATGAGGCGGTCGACCTGTTCAATGCGCAGAGTCCGCGCCTGGTGGGAGCTCTTGTATCGGAGGATCCGGACGAACACGGGAGGTTCTTCGAAACACTGAATGCGCCTTTTGTCGGCGACGGCCACACGCGATGGGTGGACGGTCAGTTCGCTCTCAACAAGCCGGAGCTGGGCCTTTCCAATTGGGCCAATGGACGATTGTTCGCCCGCGGCGCGGTGCTTACCGGAGACAGCGTCTACACGGTGAGAACGCGCTACATCGGTGAGTGACACAACCCTTTCGCTGTTCGGGGCGGCGGCCAACCGCACACACAGCCAGTGAATCGCAGCGTGACGGCCTGGGGGGTGGAGCGTATTATCAACGCGATGGATGCGCCCCTCCCATGCGCAGAAACTTCCAAGGAAGCACGCCGCCAACGATGTGGATCGCCCCACGACTTCCTTGCGCGTCAGCGGTCGGGGAAGCTCCCTTTTCTTGGCGAGGGACACCCTCGCGCTGCTCTTTTCTGCGAGGGACACCCTCGCGCTCCCGGGGCTGAAGGCGCCCGGTCGTTGAATGTGCGAGCGTTTCTTGGCGGCACATTCGATCCAGTGCATATCGGGCACCTTCACGCTGCCCGTTCCGTGGGAAACGTTCTCGGCGTATCGTCGGTCACGCTGGTTCTCGCGGCCCGGCCGCCGCATCGGGCGGCTCTTGCCAACGCATCGGATCGATGGGAAATGTTGCGTCTCGCCGTTGCCGGAGACGCAGCGTTGGGGGCTTGCGACATAGAACTCCGGCGCGGCGGTCCTTCGTACTCCATCGACACCATCGAGTCGCTTGGCGACGGGCGCCCCATTGTCTGGATCGTGGGCAGCGATGGCCTGGACGCGTTCCCGACCTGGCACCGGTTTCAGGCGTTCGCGAGACATTGCCACATCGTTGTCGTCGTAAGACCCGGGACCGCCGTGGCGCCGCTGCCCGGATTCAGAAGGGTTGATGATCCGGCGTGTCTGGCGAGGAGCGAACGCGGATGTCTTTTCGTTCTTTCGCATCCCATGCTCGACGTCTCGGCGACGCGCATAAGGCGAGTTCTTTCGGTTGGCGGCGACGCATCTGCTTTGTTACCGTCGCCCGTGTGGACATACATCAGGCAGCGGGGCCTTTACCATCCCTGATTCGCGCTTAATGAGGAGCCTTCAGCCCGGGAGCGCGAGGGCGTCCCTCGCAGAAAAGAGTAGCGCGAGGGCGTCCCTCGCAGAAAAGGGCAGCGCGAGGGTGTCGCTCGCGCGAAAGAGTGTCCGAGGGGGGTTGCCCCTCGTAGCAAACTGATGCGGCCGAGGGAACTGCGCGATCTTGTTGTGGATGCGATCGAGGATCGCAGGGGACGGGATGTCGTCGTCCTGGACGTGGCTTCCCTGACCGATATTACGGACTACATGGTTCTGGTCACGGGTACTTCGAGACGTCATGTCCGGGCGCTGGTCGACGCCGTGCACGCTGCGGCGAAAAGACGTTCGGTCCAGATCATCGGGGTCGAAGGCACCGACATTGGCGAGTGGGTATTGCTCGACCTGGCGGATGTGGTTGTACACGTGATGCAGACCGAGACGCGGGCGTTTTATGACCTGGAGCGGTTGTGGAGCGACCTGGCCTCGCCGTTGGCGGAAATGTAGCGCGGCCCGAAACGATGTACGGACGCAGCTATTCCAGCAGCTTCTCCAGCAGCTTGGGCCTTCGGCGCCGCGACCTGATTGCGGAAGGCGGCCGTTCGCGGTCCTCGGGTTGGCGCGGCTGGCTGGGCGCCGGCCATGCGCCCGGGGATTCCATGCAAGACCATGAACTCGAGCAACGCGGCTTCGCTGCCCGCGCTGCCGTGATCTTCCTGTTGGCTGCAGTCCTGATTCTGGGCCTGCTGGCGCGTTTCGCCGACCTGCAGATGTTCAAACATGACGTCTACAGCACGCGCTCCGACGAAAATCGCATTCAGGTTCAGCCTATCGCTCCGGATCGCGGATTGATCTACGACCGGTGGGGCGTATTGCTGGCCGACAACCGGCCCATCCGGACGCTGGCGGTGGTAGTGGAGCGCGTCGCCGACCTGGATGCCGCCATTGCCGACCTTGGATCGTTCATCGACATTTCGGATAGCGAGATTGCCGAGTTCGACCGACGGATCAAGGAGCCTCGCCGGCCGCACGAACCGGTCGCGCTGAAGGTGAATCTCACGGAGGACGAGGTCGCTCGAATCAAGGTCGACGGGCATCGATGGAGCGGCGTCGAAGTTGTCGTCGAAAACCTGCGGTACTACCCGCTGGCGAGTCTCATGGTGCACGCGGTGGGTTCCGTCCGCCGCATCAACGAAGACGACCTTCGAATGCTGGACGCGGTGCGCTACAGCGGCACGAAGTTCGTCGGCCGCTTCGGAGTGGAGCAGTTCTACGAGCGGTCGCTGCATGGGGAGGTCGGCTATCAACACGTCGAAACCGATGTGCGAGGCCGGGTTCGCCGAGTCCTGAGCGAGGAGCCCGCAGTGGCGGGGCAGAACCTGACGTTGCATCTGGACAGCAGGTTGCAGACCGCCGCGCACGCCGCGTTGGGCGAACGGCGCGGCGCGGTGGTCGCCATCGACCCCCGTTCCGGAGGCATTCTGGCGCTGGTCAGCAATCCCGGCTACGACCCCAATCCATTCATCACCGGTATACCGCAGGAAGAGTATCGGTTGCTTGCGGCCTCCCCGGATACGCCCCTTTTCAATCGCGCCACCCGGGGAACCTATGCGCCGGGGTCCACGTTCAAGCCGGTCGTGGCGCTTGCGGGGCTGAGTGCGGGCGTTACGGATTGGGATAGGACGATCATCGACACGGGCGAGTTCAGGCTGCCGGGTCAGTCGCGGGTGTATCGAGACTGGAGTTGGACGCGGACCAATTCAGGCGGACAGGGAATCGTGCATTTGCGCAAGGCGATCTTCCGGTCGTCCAACGTGTACTTCTATCAACTCGGTACGCGAATCGGTATCGATGCGCTCGGGGAGTTCGCGGCTCAGTTCGGATTCGGCGACGCGACCGCCCTGGATGTGGATGCGGCGGAGGGCGTCCTGCCGACCCGCGTATGGAAAAAGGGGGCGCGCGGCGAGGACTGGTATCTGGGTGACACCGTGAACGTGAGCATCGGCCAGGGCCACCTGCTGGCGACCCCGCTGCAGCTCGCCACGACCTCGATGGTGATTGCCAACCGGGGTCGATGGATTCAGCCGCGCCTTTTGCTGTCGAGCGACGCGTCGTTGTCGGGATTCGACGCAACCTCGCCGCCGTCGACGGTTCGGGGCCCGACGGAACAGGACTGGGAGATGCTGGTCGATTCGATGGAGGACGTCGTGCATCGCGGTAACCAGGGGTTCCGCGAGAACGGCACGGCGTGGTGGTACGTCGGCCGTGACATCGGCTACCGCATGGCGGGCAAATCCGGATCGGCGCAGGTGGTGGAGATCGCCCAGGGTGAGGAGTACGACGAGGAAGCGTTGGATGAACGCCAGCGCAAGCACGCCTGGTTCATCGCCTTCGCGCCGGCGGATGATCCGAGGATCGCCTTGAGCGTCCTCGTGGAGAATGGCGGCGGGGGCAGTTCGATCGCGGCGCCGGTTGCCAAAGAAGTGATTGACGCCTACCTGTTGCCGCAATTCGCAAGACTGTAGAGGCCTCCGTGGCTAAGGACTTCGTCCGGCAATTGTCCCTTCCAGGCGCGTCCAGGACGCGACCGCTCTGGATGCGCTTCGACCCGGTGTTGTTGATTGCGATCCTCGCGGTCATCGTCCTGGGACTGGTGGTGCATTCCCGCGACTACGAGACCTTCCAGGGCCAGCTGGTGCGCATGGCGGCGGGACTGGCGGGCCTGGTTTTGGCCGCATGGGTCGAACCGCGTCAGTATCTCGCCTGGGCGCCGGCTTTCTACGGTGGCGTCGTCGGACTCCTGCTGCTCGTGATCGTTGCGGGCACCAGCGCGAAGGGGTCACAACGCTGGATCGATCTTCCCGGATTGCCGCAGTTTCAGCCGTCGGAACTGATAAAGGTGGCCATACCGCTGATGCTGGCCTGGTACTTCCATGATCGAAGACTGCCTCCAAGATTCATGAATTTGCTGGTGGCGTTGGCGATCATCGCCGTTCCGGTCTTTCTCATCGTCCAACAGCCCGACCTGGGAACGGGCATGCTGGTGGCTGCCAGCGGGTTGGCGGTTATCGTCCTCGCGGGCGTGTCCTGGCGCTGGATTTGCGGTGCCCTGGCATTGGGCGTCGCGGCGATGCCCGTCTTGTGGATGTCGTTGCGCGACTACCAGCGGGAGCGCGTCCTGACGCTTTTCGAGCCCGAGCAGGACCCGCTCGGCGCGGGATGGAGCATCATCCAGTCGACAACGGCGATAGGTTCCGGCGGCTTGCTCGGCAAAGGCATGGGTCAAGGCACCCAGAGCCGCTACGACTTTCTGCCGGAAAGCAGCACGGACTTCATCATCGCCGTTATCGGAGAAGAACAGGGTTTCGTGGGGGTGCTGGTGCTTGTGTTTCTCTACATGGTGATTCTGGCGCGAGGGCTTCATCTCGCGACCCTGGCGCCAGGCAGGTTCGGACGCTTGCTTGCGGGCGGGCTCATGCTGACGTTCTTTGCCCACGTCTTTGTTAATATTGCCATGGTCTGTGGGTTGATTCCGGTCGTCGGCGTACCGTTGCCGCTGGTGAGCTATGGGGGAACCTCGGCGCTTTCGATTTTGATCGGGTGCGGTATCGTCATGTCCATCCATACCCACCGAACCGGCAGGAGGTAACTTTGCTCAGACGCGGTTTGGGTTTCGCGGTCGCCTTGTTGTGGGCGGTCGTGGCATGGGCCGAATTCGACGAGCGGCCGGAGGTGCGGGACTACATCGAGGAAGTCACCGCGCACCATGGCCTCGACCGGACCGAACTGGTCACCCTGTTCCGCTCGGCGGAGCGAAAGGACTCCATCCTGGCGGCGATCTCGCGTCCGGCCGAACGCAAGCCGTGGCATGAGTATCGAAGGATCTTCGTGACGCCAACGCGGGTTCGCGAGGGAGTCGAATTCTGGCGCGCCCACGATGCCACCCTGCGCCGCGTGGAGCGCGTCTACAACGTGCCGCCGGAAATCACGGTTGCCATTGTCGGCGTGGAGACTCGATACGGCCGCAACCTCGGTTCGTTCCGGGTGCTGGATTCGCTTGCCACCCTGGCCTTCGATTATCCGCCGCGATCAACCTTCTTTCGCGGCGAACTCACGGAGTTCCTGCTGCTGGTTCGCGAAGAAGGCATCGATCCGCTGGTCATGAAGGGATCTTACGCGGGGGCCATGGGCTACGGGCAGTTCATACCGTCGAGCTATCGAAACTTCGCCGTGGATTTCGATGACGACGGCACGCGCGATATCTGGACCAACGTCACCGATGCACTGGGCAGCATCGGCAACTATTTTGCCCGTCACGGTTGGCGCGGAGACGGTCCGGCGGTCCTGCGCGTCGACGTCGAGGCGCCGGTTGCCGACAAGGACGTGAATCGGGGCCTCAAGCCGGACTACGACGCGGAACAGTTGAAGCGGCTCGGCGTGATCAGCGATGGTGTCCCGCCCGGCGCCAAGGCGGCCCTTTTCCGAATGGAAGGTGATCAAGGCACGGAATACTGGCTCGGCCTGCACGACTTCTATGTCATCACGCGGTACAACCGCAGCCGTTTGTACGCGCTGGCGGTCTGGCAGTTGGGGCAGGAAATACGTTCCGGCAAAGAACGCACCGAGCGGGTGGCGATGGCGGGTTCGGACGGTGCCGGCTGAAGTCGCGCGGGACACGCCGCTGATGCCACGAGGCTGGCCGCCGCCGTTTCGTTTCTTCTCTTGATGGCGCCGCACATCGAGCGGAGAAACCCACGACGTGTTCAAGCTCACTGGACCATTTGCGGATCGGACGAAAGCGACGCGCCTGCAGGCGCTATTGACCTTCTAACGCCGCGCTGTGCCGGAAATCATCGAGGAGTAGAGATGCCACAAGACCCGTCGACCCTTCCGGGTGCGCCGCGTTTTGCCCCCGCCCTGGCGAAGCTCGGACTGGCGCTGGCCGTCGTTGCGTCCGGAGCGCCTTTGTGGGGGCAGCCGCCGGCGCCGTCGGTGGTGCCGAGTCAGCCGTCGATCGCGGCCGAGGGTTACGTCCTGATGGATGCGGACACGTTCAAGATCCTCGCCGAACAAAACAGCCGGGAACCGTTGCCGCCGGCGAGCCTGGCGAAAATCATGACCGGCTACGTTGTTGCCGTCGAGTTGGGGGCGGGACGCATCGATCTGGACGCCGATGTGCCCGTCAGCGTCAACGCCTGGCAGACGCCGGGTTCCAGGATGTTCATCCGGGAAGGGACCACGGTGGTTCTGGAAGACCTTCTCCGGGGCGTCGTCATCCAATCCGGCAACGATGCCAGCGTCGCGCTGGCGGAATTTGTCGCGGGGGGAGAAGATGCGTTCGCCGACATGATGAACCAGCATGCGGCGCTGTTGGGGATGTCGGGTTCGGCGTTCGCGAATGCCACGGGGCTGCCCGACGAAGACCAGTACACCACCGCGCTGGACATGGCGATCCTGACACAGGCACTGATTCGGCGCTTTCCGAGCCACTACGCCCTGTATTCCGAAAGATCATTCAAGTACAACGGCATCGAACAGCCGAATCGGAACCGCCTTCTCTGGCGAGACCGGACGGTCGACGGCGTCAAGACGGGATATACAAAAAACGCGGGCTATTGCCTCGTGGCTTCTGCCGAACGCGAGGGGATGCGCCTGATCTCGGCGGTGATGGGTGCGGACAGCGATGCGGTGCGCGTTCGCGAGAGCCAGAAACTCCTTTCCTACGGATTCCGCTACTTCGAGACGCACAAGCTCTATGGCGACGAAGCTCCCCTGAAGACGTCCGAAGTGCGATACGGGACTTCGGACGAGGTGTCGATGGGCATTTCGGATGCCATCTATGTGACCATCCCCCGCGGTCGCTACCAGGACATCGAGGTGACGCTGGACATTCCGGAACTGCTGGAGGCGCCGATCGCCGAGGGCGAGGAAGTCGGCGAACTCCGAGTGGGGCTGGACGGCGAAACTCTCGCGACATCGCCGCTCTTCGCGCGGGAATCGGTCGCCCAGGCGGAGTTCTTCGCGCGCTTCTTCGCCGGTATCCAATATTTCTTTCGCGACCTCGTGAACTGAAGCGACGCTGACCGCTTACTTGCGGTGTCGGTGGCTTTATCTGTTCCCGCGGGGCGATTGTTGTGCCGGCCGCACCCACGTCGCAGCCGATGGGCGAAGTCTGCCGGCCGAGGGTGGCCGAGAGCCGCCATGCAATGCGTTGCAGGTCCATCGAGGATCTATCGGTCGGAAATTGACGCATTGGGCAAAAAGGAGTTTAGTTGCGGGGTTCGTTCCATAACGCATGGGGGAGTTGGGAATGACGCGTCAGATCGTGAGGCGCCTCGCGCTGTGTGGCTCAGTCCTGTTTGCCGCGGTCGCAGGGGTTTCCGCATGGGCCCAGGCGCCCGACGAGGAAATCGCAGGGTCCGGCGGCGAAACACAGGTTCCCTCTGTCGAAGAACTGATCGTGACCGCGCAGCGCGTGGCGGAGAGCATTCAGGACGTGCCCATCGCGGTCACCGCGTTGCCCGACGACATGCTGGCGGACCGCCAGATCATCAATCCGTCCGATCTGCAGTTGAACGCGCCCAACGTATCGTTCAGCGCGACCAACTTCGGCGGCTCCAACTTCAGCATACGGGGTATCGGACAACTGGTGATCTCCCGTAGCGGCGAAGCCGGCGTGTCGTCGCACGTCAACGAAATCGCGGTCGCGACCAATCTCAACGCGATTGAGTTCTTCGACGTGGAACGCATCGAGATTCTGCGGGGGCCGCAAGGCACGCTGTTCGGCCGCAACGCCACGGGCGGGGCCCTCAACGTGGTGACGAAGATGCCCTCGGTCGACAGCGTCGAAGGTTTCGCCGATGTCGAAGCCGGCGGCTACAACCACAGCCGCTTGAAGGGGGCGCTCAACCTGCCGCTGACATCCGATATCGCCTTTCGGGTCTCGGGATTCAAACTGGAGCGCGACGGCTACGTCGAGAACGTGGCGTACGGCCAGAGGGACGCCTCGGGCCGGGCGATTCCCGGTATCGACGACGACGTGGACGGCCGCAACCTCTGGGCCTCCCGCGCGACCCTCTCCTGGGATATGACGGACCGGGCGAGCGCGTGGGTGCAGTACAGCGTATTCCGGGAGGACGACGACCGCGTGCGCGTTTCAAACCAGATCTGCAAGCGGCACGTCCTGCCGACGACAGGATGCGTTCCCGATGAATTCGGCTGGGAGACGCCGCACCTGGGTTCGACCACGGGCGGCATTTTCGGAGGGGCGGCCGGGGCGCTGCCGGCTGGCGCGCCCGGTACCAATCCGGCGCTGTACGACTATCCGCGACCAGTGATCGAAACCTTCAGGGAAATGCACACGGATATGGAACCCGTGTTCCAGCAGAAGGAAGACCTGTGGTCATTTGGTTTCGACTACGAGTTCGACCAGATCAGCGTCAGCCTGGTCGGCGCGGCCCGCGACTACGAGACCCTGACTCAGCAGGATTACCTCATGGACGTGGGACCACGCCTGGCCGCGACGCCGCAGAATCCCGCAGGAATCTGGCCGACGTCGACACCCGCCGGCGGGGCTGGCGCCGAGTGGACTTCGGAGACCTGCAACGTGGCTGAAGGCACCGGAGGTATCCGGGGCGGCTGCATATTCCCGACGCATCAGGATCGCGTCTTCGCTTACGATCAGCTCGATGTGAACGGAAAGTACTTCACGCTGGAGGCCAAGGCGCACTCCGACTTCGACGGGCAGTTCAATTTCCTCGCGGGCGCGAGCCGCCACGAGGACCGGAACTACGGCGGCTACTACGTGCTCGCCAACACGCTGGATCTCGTCAGCAACTACGGTTCGGTCGCGCTGGGAGCGCCGCCGCTCTACCCGGGGTATTTCTACAACACGAACAACCCGGAGGACGGCGGTCCCCTGCAGGAGGGCCGGGCGCTATTCGGCGAGCTCTACTACGATGCGACGGACCGCCTCAAGTTCACCGCCGGGCTGCGTTTCAACGAGGACGAAAAGGCGGTCAGCGATTCCAGCCTGCTGTTCAACTCGATCGACGTCGCGGGGGCGGTCCAGGGGCTGTTCGGCCCGAACCCCATCTGGCTGCGCTCTGGACTGTTTTCGGAAATGGCCGCGGCGGCGGCCAATCCTGCGGCGAGCCTGAGCGAGAACTCGAGCCGCACACTGGAATTCCACAATGCGACCGGCGTTTACTCGCAGAACGCGCCGACCGCCATCGGTTCGCTGGCGGCGATCGGGGCGGCTCAAGCGATCGGCGCGCAGATTGCGGCGGGGTTGCTGCCCATCCAGTTCGTGCCGCAAGCCATCGCGGGCCTGCCGCTGCCGCCGATCTTCAAGGGCACGGTCGGCGCGCTGCTGTCCCGGAATCCGGCGCTTATCGCCCGGGACGCGGGCCTTGCCGCCGGCGCGCAGGCGTTCGCGATGATCGCCAACGCGCTCGGTCCCGTGCCGGTTTTCGGCGAAACGCGGTGGGTCAACAACAACCCGACGGACGCGCGCTGGCAGGAAGTCAGTGGCCGGGTCGGGTTCGACTACCAACTTGGCGACAACACGATGCTGTACGGTTTTTTCAGCAGGGGATACAAGCCCGGCGGCTTCAACCCGGCCATTCCGGTGCACTTCCAGGATACCTCGCCGTTCACCTTCGACGCGGAACAGATCTCCTCGCTGGAGACCGGTATCAAGACCTCCTTGATGGACGGCGGCCTGATCCTTTACGGAGCGGCGTTCACGTACGACTATTCAGGTCTCCAGGTGACGCGTATCAGGAACAACAGTTCGATCAACGAGAACGTCGACGCGGCGATCAGCGGGCTCGAACTCGAAGGGCAGTGGCGGCCCGCCGCGATGCCGGGACTGTTGGTCGATTTCGCCTACAGCTTGCTGAACGCCAAGGCCAAGGACACCTTGTCCATCGATCCGATCAACCGAACCGGCGGCAACCCCGACTACATCCTGCTCAACAACATCGATCCGGGCTCGCTGACGGGGATCAATTTCGTGGCGCGCGAGTCGCAGATCACCCCCCCGGTCCTGGCGGCGTTTGTCGCCTCTCTGCCCGTGACCACGCAAGCGCTCCTGCGCGGCTACACGGGCGCGAATATCCTCTATCCCCCGAACGCCGCAGGTGTGGCCATACCGGCATACTTCTCCCGTAGTTTCCTCGACGCGGTCGGCGTCGAAACGCTCGATGGCGTTCCTGTCGATCTGGATGGCAACGATCTGCCCAACGCGCCCCGGCATACGGCCAGGATCGGCCTGGCCCATACCTGGGAGATCGGATCGGGGTTGCTGACGCTGCGCTGGGACTATTATTGGCAGAGCAAGTCGTACGCCCGCGAATTCAACGCGGTCGGTGACGAGATCGATGCCTGGGCCCAGCACAACCTGATGCTTGTTTACGAAAGCGGCGGCGGCTGGTCGGCGAGGGCATGGGTCCGCAACCTGCTCGACGAGGAAATCGTGACGGGCAAGTACCTCACATCGGACACGTCCGGGTTCTTCCGAAACTATTTCGTTACCGAGCCGCAGATCTACGGTGTCTCGTTGAGGTACGTCTTCGGCGAATAGCGTGCCTCCGGGCGCGCAAGTCCCCGACCCCCGTCTTTGGCGCGGCCGGGATGTCTCGAGGCCGACGGATCCATTGAAAAAAGTGATATGTGTTCGATTGGCTGGCGGTTTTGTGAAATATTTGTTCCGATGGGGCGGTGGCCCCAACAGGGAGTAAGAAGTCATGCATCGTCAAATCGTGAGTTGTTTCGCGCTGTCCGGCGCCGTCTTGATCGGCGTGCCGTCCGGATCCGCGGCTGCGGAAGACGAGTCCTCGGCGGACGACAGCCGAACCGCGGTCGAAGAAGTGATCGTGACCGCGCAGCGCGTGGCGGAGAGCATTCAGGACGTCCCCATCGCGGTGACGGCGCTGACCGACGATACGCTCAGGGATCGGCAGATCATCACGCCTTCAGATCTGCAGCTCAATACGCCGAACGTGTCGTTCAGCGCGACCAATTTCGGTAGCTCGGCGCTGAGCATCCGGGGGATCGGACGGCTCGTGGTGGGGCGCTCGGGCGAGTCCGGCGTGTCGTCGCATGTGAACGAAATAGCGGTTCCCAGCAACCTGGAGACCATGGAGTTCTTTGACCTGGAGCGGGTTGAGGTACTGCGTGGCCCGCAGAGCACCCTGTTCGGCCGCAACGCCACCGGCGGGGCCATCAACCTCGTGACGAAAATGCCGTCGACGGATGGATTCGGTGGTTTCGCGGACATCGAGACGGGTGCGTTCAATCACTCGCGTCTAAAGGGCGCGATCAATCTGCCCATCGGCAACCGGGTCGCGGCGCGGGTCGCCGCGTTCAAGCTCGATCGGGAGGGCTATACGAAGAACCTCGCCTACGGGCAGAGGGATAGCGAGGGCAATACGCTGCCGGGCATCGATGGAAGCGTTGACGGGCGCGGCATCGTGGCGGCGCGGGCGACCCTGTCCTGGGACCTGACGGACCGGGCGGGCGCCTGGCTCCAATACCACCGTACCAACGAAGAAGACGACCGGGCTCGCATCACCAACCAGGTGTGCGCGCGCAACCCCCTGCCCACCACGGGATGCCTTCCCGATGCGCGCGGACGCGATACGCCGCACCTGAGCGCCACCACGTCGGGAATCTTCGCGGGTCTCGGCGGCATGCTGCCCTTGGGGGCCGACGGCTCCCAGACGGCCTTGTACGACTTTCCGCGTCCCGCGATGGACAGCTACAGGGAGATGCACACCGACTTCGACCCCGTATTCTGGCAGAAGGAAGAGATCTGGGCGTTCGGGCTCGACTACGATTTCGAGAACCTGCGTGCGAGCCTGATCGGCGGGCGCCGAGTCAATGAGTTCATTGCCCAGCAGGACTACTTCATGAATGTCGGGCCGGTATTGGCGCCGACGCGATTGAATCCAATCGGAGTCTGGCCGGTATCCGAACCTGCGGGCGGGGCGGGCGAAGAGTGGCTCTCGGATACCTGCAACCTCGCGGCGGGAACGGCGGGCGCTGTCGGCGGCTGCATCCTGCCAACGCACCAGAACAGGTCCTTCGGCTACGACCAGCAGGACGCCCATTCGGAGTATTTCACGCTGGAGGCCAAGATCCACTCGGAGTTCGACGGGCCGCTGGGTTTCCTGCTCGGCGCCAGCCGTCATGACGGCCAAAGCTACGGCGGCTACTACGTGCTGTCGAACGAGCTTGACTCGGTCACCGTCTTCGGCGTTCCGGCATTGGGGCTTCCACCCCTGTTCCCGGGTTTCTTCTACAACTCGAACAACCCGGAGTCCGGCGCGGAGCAGGATGGCTGGGCGACCTTCGGCGAACTCTACTACGACGTTTCCGATCGGCTGAAGTTCACGCTGGGACTGCGCTTCAACGAGGACAACAAGAGCGCAAGCGACGCGAGCGTGTTGTTCAACTCGGCGAATGTGAACGCGGCGCTCGGCGGGCTGCTGGGACCGAATCCCATCTGGCTGCGCAGCGGCCTGTTCACGGAAATGGTCGGCATGGCTTCGAATCCGGGCGCGCCATTGAGCGAAGCTTCGCGGCGGTTGCTGGAATTCTGGAGTGCGCAGGGCGTGTACGAGGCCAATGCGCCGACGGCCATCGGCTCGGTTGCGGCGATCGGCGCCGCCCAAGCGATCGGGGCGCAGATCGCGGCGGGGCTGCTGCCGATCCAGTTCGTGCCGCAAGTCATCGCGGGACTGCCGCTGCCGCCGATCTTTCAGGCCACCGTGGGCGCGCTGCTGTCCCAGAATCCGGCGGTGATTGGGCGGGACGCGGGTCTTGCGGCCGGCTCGCAGGCGTTCACCGCGATCGCAGACATCCTGACGCCGGTGCCCGGCTTCGGCGAAACGCGTTTCGTTACGGGCAGCCCGAGCGAAGGACAGTGGCGGGAGGCGAGCGGCCGGGCGGGCTTCGACTTTAAGATCGACGACAGGACAATGGTTTACGGATTCCTGAGTCGCGGCTATAAGCCCGGCGGCTTCAATCCGGCCATACCGCCCGCGTTCCAGGATACGTCGGCGTTTACCTTCGAGGCCGAGCAGGTGAACGCCATCGAAGGCGGGATCAAGAGTACGTTGCGTGACGGCGGACTCGTCCTCAACGGCGCGTTGTTCATGTACGACTACACGGGTCTACAGGTGACCCGGATCAGGAACAACAGCTCGATCAACGAGAATATCGACGCCGGCATTCGCGGTCTGGAACTGGAAGGACGTTGGCGACCGCAGGCGATGCCGGGTCTCGCGGTAGATTTCGCCTACGGTTCGCTCTTCAGCGACATCAAGGGCAGCCGATCGATCGATCCCATCAATCGGACCGGAGGCAACTCCGAATATGTCCTGTTGAACAACATCGATCCGGGTTCGCTTACGGGGGTGAACTACGTCGCGCGCGAGTCCCAGATCACGCCGGCGCTCGTGGCCGCCGCATTGCAGGTGCCGGCGGCGCTGGATGTCCGCAACGGGCTGACGGTCGAGTCGGTGTCCTACCCTGCGAATGCTGCGGGCGTATCGATACCCGTGTTCTTTTCGCGGAACTTCCTCGCGGCGGCGGGCGTCGAAACCCTTGACGGCATTCCCATCGATCTCGATGGCAAGGAACTGCCGAACGCGCCTCGGCACACGATCAAGTTGGGCCTGTCCCATACGTGGAATACCGGCGCCTCGGCATTGCTGACGCTCCGTTGGGACGTCTACTGGCAAAGCGCATCCTACGCGCGCGAGTTCAACACCGTCGGCGACGAGATCGACAGCTGGAGCCAGCACAACCTTTCGCTGATATACGAGAGCGGCGGCAACTGGTCGGCCAGAGCCTGGATTCGCAACCTGCAGGACAAGGAAATCGTGACCGGCAAGTACCTCACAAGCGATACCTCCGGTCTCTTCCGCAACTATTTCCTGACGGAACCGCGAATCTACGGCGTATCGGTACGGTTCGCTCCGGGAGGGTAGGGGTACCGGGTCAGCAAAGGACGGGTCCCGTGGGGTGACGAGATTGATTTAGCCAGTGCCCTGTTTCGGGGCGCTGGCTAAATCGATTTGATGCGGGCGAATTTCTGTAGCGCGGCGCAGTCGAGCGGGACCAGGCCGCGATTGCGCGCATAGCTGACTGTCACTTCGGAGAGTATCGAGCAGCGTACCGTCGGGAGAGAACATCCTGACCGTGTGATCGAAGTTGTCCGCCGCGTAGATGCGGTCGTCGGGACCGATGTGGATGCCGTGGGCATTGGTGAACAGTCCCTCGCCCCAGGCGTCGAGGAAGTTGCCGTCGGCGTCGAAGACGATCATGGGATGCTCGCCGCGATTGAACGCGTATACGCGGTCCCTGGAGTCGGTAGCCACGCCCGCCACTTCGACGAAGCTCCAGCCTTCGGGCAGCTTCTCCCATCCCTCGATCACCTCGAACGCGACATTTTCCTTCATACTCGATCACCCCGGTCTACGCGATGGCGCTGGCTTTGGGGCGCTGCCGGCATGCTCGATCAGCGTGCCGCGTTGACCGGGAGGTCGGACATGACGGCAGCCCGGTACAGGCCCCACTTCGGCGTCACCGTCCCGCAGATCAAGCGCCCCTGGGCGGCTGCCGCGGACGCGTCCCGGAGTTTCGAGGCGATGGGCTGCGACTCGCTGTGGGTCTGCGACCATCTCTACGGTCCGCAGCCTGTTAAAGCAGCGCTTCCACCTTGTCGGACGGTCGCGCGATGACGGCCCGGTCGCCGCGCACCACCACCGGCCGCTGCATCAATCTCGGGTGCTCGAGGAGCAGGGCGATCACGGCATCTTCGGTGGTGTAGTCGCCGGCGTTCAGCCCAAGGTCCTTGAAGTTCTTGTCCTTGCGCACGAGTTCCGCCGGCGGATCGTCGATCATGCCGATGAACCCGCGCAGCGTTCCCTCGCTCAGAGGTTCCTTGATGTAGTTGATGACATCGAACTCGACGTCTCGCTCGCGCAGGATCCCCAGCGCGCCGCGTGACTGGCCTCAGCCAGGGTTGTGGTAGAGAGTGATGCGGTCCATGGCGTTCTCCCGGTAGGTGAGTTCGAGTATAGCGCCGCTTTTCGCGATGCGCCTCGCAGGGGTCTGGGCTCAGGAGTCACTTGCAATCCTCCGCCAGTCCAGGAGTCGGCCATTTTATCGATGCGGGTGTGAGGGGGTGCGATCCCGGGCCGCCGGGCGCAGGCGCCTGGGCGGAAAACGCGCCCATGCCCATACGACCAGCAGTCCAAAGGCGGTGTAGGCCACAATGAAAGCCGAGGCGGGAAGGTCGTAATACAGGATCCGATGCAGCCAGTACTGGATGAAGCTACCTTCGTAGGCGGGTTGGCCAACCTGGATTCGAAGCGACATCTCGAGCGTGGTCAGGGGACAGACCATGCCGAGCCAGGTCTGCAGAACGACAAAGCCGATGGCGGCGAGATGTGTGCCCCGGAACCAGATATTGCGGATCCAGGCCCATCCGAAATGGCCGCCGCCGACGGTCAACAGCAGCCCGATCACCACGAACGCGACAAACAGCGCATGCGTCACCAAGACGATGTCGGCCAGGTGTTGATTCACGGGCGACACCTGCGTTGACCGCTGTTCGAACGGCGGGGTCCGAGAACCTCGGGGCGGCGTCTACCCGGCTTGCCCACTACGCTGAACGGGTACATTGGTTTAGTGTAGCGGCAAGCGGGAGTGTCGCCGGCACTTCGCGCGTCTTCAGTTGGCGGGACAAGATGCACGTGGACGATGGCCGGGAGTTGCACCGCGTACGTTGGCGCAGCCGGCGCGGCATGCTGGAGCTGGACCTCTTCCTGATGCCTTTTGCCGAGAGTTGCTACGCGGACTTGACGCCGGCGGACCGGGCCGCATATCGCGACCTGCTCCGGTGCGGGGACTGGGAGATTCTCGACTGGTTACGACAGGATTCTGCGCCACCTCCCGCCCTGGCGCACATCGTGGAACTCGTCCGGGCCGGGAGCGCGAGGGCGTCCCTCGCAAGAAAAGGGACGAACGCGACGGACTGAAGCGACCACCGCTCAGGCGAGCAGCTTTTCGGCCAACGCCTTCAGGCGTTCCGTGCCTCCGCTCATGCGCACCCCGGACGCCAACTGCGCCTCGAGCGTCTCCTCGGTGCAACCGTCCAGGAAGGCGATGCCGGCTGCCCTGCAGGCATCGAATACGCGTTCCCGGGCGGCGGCCAGTTCGGGCGCGTCGCGACGCGCATCCTGGAATCCATGGGACATCGACATGTCCGCGGGGCCCCACTCGGCGAATGCGACCCCCGGCACCCTGGCGGTTTCAAACGCGTTCGCGAGCGCGCGCCGGTTCTCTATCTTGAGGCCGAGCAGGAGTTCTCCATCCGGATTCAGCGGCCACGGGTCGGCGCGTTCCACGTATTGCTGCGGCGTGACTCCCCAGATGGCCGCCGCTGCGGCCTGCCCGCCGGACCCGCGCGTGCCGCCGCGGAAGGTGTAGCGCATCGCCTCGACCACCGCCCCGACCGCTTCGGGGGACTCGGCGTGGCACAGCAGGAACCCATGCACGCCGACGGCGAGCAACTGGCGTATCTGCCAGGCATTCGCCCGCACAAGGTCTGGCGCCCGGCCCTCGAATGGCAGTTCCACGAGCACGATGGGCGTGGGTGTGCGCACCGATGCCATGCCCCGCATGAACCGGTTCATCCCCGGGATGTCGAGCGGGCCGTGCTCCATGCCGATGTTGATGTAGTCGGCCCATGTGTCCGCCATCGCTATCCCGGCTTCGAATGTCAGCTCGGCGCCTGTGTGGCCGCCGGTGTAGAAGACCGGTCGGTCGTCGGCCAGGCGCGCCACCACGCCGTTGATTCGGCTAGCCATTGCATCCTTCCTCGTTACGTGGATTTCCCGATACGGGCGTCAAAGCGGGCAGGTTTCAAAGACGGCGGATACTTCTGGACGTGCGATCGGAACTGGGGCACGGCTACGGCTCGTTGTCGCCTTGCGCTGTCATGTCGCGCGGCGAATCGCCAAGCTAGTGTTCCGTCAAGTCTAAAGATGCGAGTGTAGCTGCGAGGGATTTTTGGTTCCTGGCGAGGCGCGACGACGCCGTGTGGCAGGCGCCACACAAGGAGGAGCAACAAAGTCCAGGGGGCAAAAAGACCCGCAGATACCC
>CAZFGB010000016.1:0-3674 GCA_964518405.1 uncultured Pseudomonadales bacterium
GCATTGAATATCTCGGAGCCCAGGAACACCGCGTGCAGCGGGACGATCGAGACGCCGAAGAAGGCCAGCGCCGAGAAGAGCGCCACCGAACGCGGCGAACGCGCCGCCAGGAAGCAGTAGGCCGCCAGCACCATGCCCGCGAGCAGCACCACGTGAAACAGCAGCATGCCGTTGAGACCTGCAATGCGAACGAAGGGGGCGGCCACGACGGAGTAGATGTAGGCCTTCCCGAAGTAGAGACTGCCGTACCCGTCGCCGGACCCGCCCCGCTTGAGGAAGATGCCGGAAGGCCCGCCCTCGTAGACCTCATGAAGGCGGGCGATGTCGCGCGATTCGTAGACGAGGTCGCCGTCGTAGGCCACGCTGAGCGCCATCGCGACGTAGGTGGCCTCGTCGGCTTTTACGCCGTAAGCGGTCCGCACGACATCGACGGTCAGCGCGGTGCTGGCTCCCACCAGGAGCAGGAAAGCGACCGCCAGCAACCCCGGATCGATGCTGCGCCCCATGCCGCCTGCCTCGTCGAGCCGTGGAAGGTCAATCACGGTTGCCCGGCGCGGCCCGCTTCGGACCGCGAACCCATCCGGCAGCGACCCATTTGCGCCGACGACCGGGTAGAGAGGGAATGAACTTTCCATTGAGCCGCATGAGCCGCCACGGATCGTCTCCCGCGCACACGGCCCGCAGGCCGAAGAGTCGATCCGCGAAAGCGGTGCGAAAGCCCAGTGCGCGGGCCGCGCCGCGGGCGATGGTCCCGGCGACTTCCCAGGGAAAGCAGAGATGCCGAACCGCATTCGTGCGGAGTCGGTCGCGAAGCACGACCTGGGCGCGGTCGAGATCATGGTAGATGGCGGCGCGCCGCTCTTCGTCGGTTTCGAAGGCGCCGGACTCGCCCCTGCCCGCCAGGTCCTGCAACTCGGCCCGCCAACCGCGCCGGTCGAAGAACGACGCGCCCCCCCGGTTCCGGACATGCGCCACGCAGCGGTCGTGTGCGCCGCCGTCGTCCACGTAGCGCAGACCGTCGCTCAAGCGGGACCGCTGCACGTAGAGTGGCGCTCCCAGATCGCCCGGATCGAGGTAGACGCCGGCTCTCTCTCGAAAAAGAAGCGGCATGTCAAGCGGATGCCACGCGTTGACGCCGGGCGTGACGAAGCCGTGAGGAGTGTCGCGACAGAAGATCTTCGAGTGCGCGTGGCCGTGACACTGTACGTCGATCACGCTGCCTGCAGCGAGCGCCCGCAACTCCGGCCATGTCACGAAGTCACCGGGCGGCGCCGGAGGCGGCGGCTCGGGAATGTCGATGGTCGGGCGAACGGAAGCGGCCTCGGCGATACGGCCGGGGATGGCGAACGTGATGGCCTGGAAACCGTACCGCCGCAGCAGCGGGGCTGCGACGATCCAGAGGCTGGCATGGGCATCGTCGAAACACAGCACCACCGTCCTCTCGCCCGGATGCACACCACCGCGCACGAAGCGATCGAGCGCTTCCGAGGTCACGGTCCGGTAGCCGTGCTCGGCGAGGTGTCGGAGCTTCGGCTCCAGCGAGGCCACAGTTACTTCGTGGAGGTGAAAGACCGGCAGGAGACGGCCGACGGGCCCGCCGAATATGAACGCAGGATACCGACACGTCGCGAGATCGACCACCCCTCGCAGCAGACCGCCGCGCTCGGGGAACGGTACATGAGCCGACGTGCTTACCACGCGCATCTGGCAACTTCCGGCAACGGCTACCGGTCCGTCGGGCCGCCGACGGCCTCGTTCGGCGCCGAATCGGATCCTAGCAGGCCGTGGCGGAACCCCGCCAGCACGCAGGCGGCGCCAGGATGGCGAGACACAACCGGTGAACATCGCGTGCGCCGCCTGCGATCACTCCGCGGCGCGGGACTGCGAAGTTCCCACCTGGCGGAGAACGTCCGCGATCCGCGCAGCGGAGGAATCGGCGTCGAAATGACGTTCGGCCGTAGCGCGAGCCGCACGCCCGAGCGCGGTGCGCAACGAGGGGTCGTCGATGACCTGTCGCAACAGGGAAGCGAGTTCATCGGGTCGACCCGGCTCGCACAGCAGCGCGTTCTCTCGATGGCTCAGATACTCGACCATGCCGCCGACACGCGACACGACTACCGGCAGTCCGCACGCCATCGCCTCGGCGCGCACCAGGCCGAACTCCTCGCCGCGGGAAGGAGCGACGAACACGTCCGCAGCCCGCATCGCGCGCGCCGGCAAGTCGGTGCTGCCTTCGAACCGGACGCGATCCGCCAGGCCATGATGCGCGGCGTATGCACGGGCCTCCGGACCCGCATCGAGATCGTGCCCCGTCATGTCGGGTCCCACCAGCACCAGCAGAGCCCGTTCCGCATCGAGACGCCGCCACGCTTCCATCAGGTCGAGGACGCCCTTCTCCCTGGCAAGTCGACCGAGGAACAGGCAGACGACCCTGTCGACGGGCCAACCGTGCTCGACTCTGAGTCGCCGCGATTCATCCGCAGCCGCCGGCCTGAATTCCTCCAGGGACACGCCGTGCGGCTGATAGACGATCCGCCGCTCGGGGATATCGAGGATCCGCGCTTCGGACTGGGCTTCCCGCGATGCGCAGACATAGGCGTCGGCAGCCCCGTACATGCGTTGGCCGATCCGCTTGAGTGCCCGGCCGATGTCCCCGGCGGGCCTGATGCCGACGCGCGTCAACTGACCGTCCCAGGTCGCGCACGACAATGTCCCCTGCACCGCGGGCTGGATCACGAGCGGCTTGCCGAGCAGGTGCCGCACGACCATGGCGGCAATGCCGACGATCCTGATATCGGGACAGTAGATGACGTCGTACCTCGCGCGCCAGCGCACCAGAGCCGCGACAACGAACGGCAGCGCCAACCACTTGGCAGCCTGGCTGCGAAACCCTCCCGGGCGAACCCGATGGACGTGGACGCCGTCCACGGTCTCCACGAGATCAGCAGCGGCAGACACGCCCACACGCGTCGTCACCACCAGGGTCTCGTACCCGCGCAGGACCAGCCACCGAGCCAAGGCATGCGCATGAGCCTCGACGCCGCCCCGCGCCGGCAGGTAGTAGAGCGTGAGCACAAGTACGCGCGGGCGTTTCACTATGGCGCCTTGCAGCTCCGTCCCACCAGCCGGTGCCGCACTGCGTCCAACGATGCGACAGGGCGGCGATTCCGCTCGGCAGGACGTCATCCCTGCTATGATACCGTGCACGCCGTCGCAAGAATAGGGATTCTCCCTTGTCACGACCGCCGCACGCGGAGGGCAGCGGAAAGCGGTAGGCGTCACTCCGGGAGCGGCTCGATGTACGCGTCGATCAACCGGATACCGAGTTCCCGCGTATCCCGGGCGCCGGGGTCGAAAGCGGCTGGCTCGAAGGTTTGATCTATCAGCAACTCGACCCGGACGTCGGCGGCTTCGCCGAGGTCCGCGACGGTCATATGGTAGTCCAGACGCACCGGAGCTGCCGAATCCAGCGTGACTGTGTCGAGCGTGTTCCCGCCGACCACCAGTGTGAGTTGTTGCGGAGCATCGAACAGATTCGGACGTCCCTGCAGTTCGAGGAGCAGCCTCGCTGCGCTGTTGGGGTTCCGGAAGGAAAGCACCGCCCGGTCGGTGCTCCACCGCCATGAGGTCCGGTTGAAAACGTCGAACTCCAACTGGTGCCAACCCTCGTCGTA
>CAZFGB010000017.1:0-2540 GCA_964518405.1 uncultured Pseudomonadales bacterium
ATCCTGGTGTCGCGCGATGATCAGCCTCTGGACGAGCTGGTGCGTCGCCACCGGGGCAAGCAGGGCCAGGAGAACGCCTTCAAGGGTCCGCTCGCCGACATGGACCTGCACCATCCGCCGTGCCGCTCGTACCGGGCCAACCAGGCGTTCTACGCCTTGGGGCAGATCGCCCAGGTCCTGCTTCGGGCGGTGCAGTACGCGGCGCTGCCGAAGAGCGCGCGGCGCCACGGCATCCGGTCGGTGATCCGCTACGTGGTCGGCACAGCCGCGCGGTGCGCTTCGCCAAGACGAACCACCGGCTCGACTGGCTGTACCACGCCATGATCTCGCTGGAGGCTCGCGCCCCGCCGCCCGCGACGCCGGCCTGATCCCCCGTAACCGCCCGACGCCGCCCCGCGGCGGAGGCGCGCTCGCGCGCGTCTCGACGTCGACCGCCCCGCGAGCCGGATCGGGCGTCCTCCCTGGGGCTCTCTACCGTTCCGCCGCGCCTGTAACCGACTCCCGCTTGCCGCTCTTGGCAAGCTCAACCCGGAAATGGCGCTGATCATCCGTCATCTCATGCTTATCAGGGGATTGAGGTCTCGACAAGCCGTGATCGGCATGGCGACACGACATTGCGGTATAGTGCCGCCGCCCCGAGCCCGCGATGAATCCCGGAGTCTGAAATGCCCGCGCAGTCCATGGACGAACTGGTCGCCCTGTGCAAGCGGCGCGGGTTCATCTTTCCCGCGAGCGACATCTACGGCGGGCTGCAGGGCGTGTACGACTACGGTCCCCTCGGCGTCGAACTGAAGAACAACCTGAAGGCCGCCTGGTGGCGCGCCGTGGTCTATCAACGCGACGACGTCGAAGGACTGGATTCCGCCGTCCTGACCAACCGCCAAGTCCTGCGGCATTCCGGCCACGAGGACACGTTCGCCGATCCGCTGGTGGATTGCCGCGTGTGCAAGTCGCGCTGGCGCGCCGACCACCTCGATGGCCGTTGTCCCCGATGCGGATCCGACGACCTGACCGAGCCGCGTCCGTTCAACCTGATGTTCAGGACCGCCATCGGTCCCGTGGACGACGGCTCCGCGTTCGCCTATCTCCGACCCGAGACGGCGCAATCGATTTTCACCAACTTCAGGCATGTGCTCGACTCGACCTCGCGCCGCCCGCCGTTCGGCATCGCCCAGATCGGAAAGGCGTTCCGCAACGAGATCACGCCCCGGAACTTCATCTTCCGAGTGCGGGAGTTCGAGCAGATGGAACTCGAGTTCTTCGTCGAGCCGGGCACGGACGAGCTGTGGCACGAGACCTGGGTGCAGGATCGCCTCGACTGGTGGCAGGCGCAGGGAGTGAACCCGAACAACCTGCAGCTATATCACGTGCCCGACGACGAACTGGCGCATTACTCGAAAGCGACCGTCGACATCATGTACCGCTTCCCCCACGGGGTGGAGGAACTCGAAGGAATCGCCAACCGCACCGACTTCGATCTCGGATCCCACACCAGGGGCCAGTCGGATCTGTCCATCGACGCCGAGGTCATGCCGAACGCGGACTCGACGGCGCGGCTCGCGACGCCGGACCAGGCTTCGGGCAAGTGGACCGTGCCCTACGTGATCGAACCGTCCGCCGGCGTCGACCGCGGCGTACTCGCGCTGCTCAACGAGGGCTATCGAGTCGAGGAACTCGACAATGGCAGGCGCCGCACGGTGCTTGGCCTGAAACCGCACCTGGCGCCGATCAAGGCCGCGGTCATACCGCTCAAGCGCAACCACGAAGGCATCGTCGCAAAGGCGCGCGACATCAAGCAGTCGCTGCAGGCGCTGGGGCTTGGCCGCGTGCTCTACGAGCACACCGGCAATATCGGCAAGGGCTACCGCCGTCACGACGAGGTCGGGACGCCCTTTTGCGTGACGGTCGACTTCCAGACGATCGAGGAGGACGACACCGTGACGGTGCGCGATCGCGACACCATGGACCAATGCCGGATCGCCGCGAGCGAACTGCCGGCGTATCTTTCGGAGCGCCTGTGACACGCGCGGTTGTGGCCGCTATCGGCCGGGACCGGCCCGGGCTGGTCAACGACATCGCCAAGCTGGCGCACGATCTCAGGCTCTCCATCGAAGACAGCCGCATGACGGTGCTCGGAGGCGAGTTCGCGGTGCTCATGAGCGTATCGGGCGGAGGCTTGGCGCTTTCGCGCCTCGAAGACAAGCTCGCCCAGTTCGCCGAGACCAACGGGCTTGCCCACCTGTTCCGCCAAACCAGCGATCGCGAAGGCGTCGAGGGCTGTCTGCCGTATACCGTGAGCGTCACGGCCATGGACCATCCGGGCATCGTATACGCCGTGGCGAGCTTTTTCTCATCCCGCAACATCAACATTCACAATCTCGACACCGTGACCGAACGAGCCCCGCATACGGGCACGCCGATTTTCTCCTTGGCCATGGAGGTGGAGATACCGCCTTCCGTGCGCATCGCGGAGCTGCGCGACGCGTTCTTCTACTTCTGCGACGATCGCGATCTCGACGCCGAATTCCGCCCGGCCTGAC
>CAZFGB010000018.1:0-12478 GCA_964518405.1 uncultured Pseudomonadales bacterium
TCGAAGGCCCACTCGGCGCTGCACTCGGCGACGCAGGTGTCCTGGTTCTCCGCCCAGTAGTTGCACGAGACGTGGGCGCTGGCGTCGAGGTGCGCGCGCTTCGTCGCGGTGGGCGCGGTCGCGATCCAGCCAGTGAGCGCCCCGTCGTCCCATTCCCAGATGGGGTGCAGGACGCGCGACCGCGGGCGGCCTTGAGCGTCGACCGTCGCGGCGGTGCACCAGACGATGCGATGCGCCATGGCGATGAACGGGGGAGCGATGTCGGCGAGGGTGGTGGACAAGATGCTTCTCCCTGGTGGGTCGGTGTGTGTCCATGCCGTGCTCCGCGCGCGTGGCGGGAGCGCATCGGCGGCGGCGCATCCTTGCACAGACTCCGGGTGGGCTCAACGCAGTCCCCGGTCCGCCAGTGTCGAGGAGCCTTGTGGAAACTGGGTCTCCGAGCTCGCGACCGGTATATCCTCTCGGCGTTCCATGCGACGACGATACCGGGGACCAACAGATGACCGAGTTCTGGCAAATCACTTTTCCGATGCCCGGCAACAGCGAGCGCGCGGCTCGCGCCGCGGAAGACCATGGCTGGGACGGTCTGTATTTCGCGGACACACAGTGCCTGTCGGGCGACATCTACTCGGCGATGTGTCTTGCGGCGAAGGCGACCTCGCGACTCAAGGTCGGTACCGCGGTCACCAACCCGGTGACCCGCCTCCCCGCGGTAACCGCGTCCGCGATCGCGACCGTGCAGGTCGAGTCAGGCGGGCGTGCCGTGCTGGGCATCGGTCGTGGGGACTCTTCGCTTGGCTACCTTGGGCAGAAGCCGGCGGGCGCGAAACGTCTGGAGGTGTACCTCCAGCAGCTGCAGACGTACCTGCGGGGGGAGTCGGTTGACCTGGATGGCTATGACAGCCGCATTGCCTGGATTGCCGGGAGCGGACAACCGAAGGTACCGGTCGACGTCGCCAGCACCGGCCCGCGGGTGATCGCCATGGCAGGGCGTCTCGCCGATCGAATCACCTTTGCGATGGGGGCGGATCCAGCGCGCATCGCGGGCGGCATCACGGCCGCGCGACAGGCGGCTCGAGACGCCGGCCGCGACCCGGCCGAGCTGAGCTTTGGCGCGTACGTCAACGTGGCCTGCGACGACGACCTGCAGCGCGGTATCGACGTCGTGCGTGGCAGCACCGGCACCTTCGCTCACTTCAGCGGTATGTCCAGGGCCGCCAGCGACGGCCTGCAAGATGCTGCCGTGTTCCAGCACATCGGGGAGAACTACGACATGGCCAATCACGCGAGCGGCAAGGCGGCGCACATGCAGGCGGTGCCCGACGACTTTGTCGCGCGTTTCGCGGTGGTGGGCCCGGCGGCGTACTGCGTGGAACGCCTGCGGGAGCTGATCGATCAGGGTCTGGATCGGCTCGTGCTCCTGACAGGCTCGCGCGACGCCGATCCCGCGCACGCCGCGGCAAGCATGGAACGTCTCGGCAACGAAGTGATACCGGAGCTCAGGCAGGAGGCATCGGGGTGAGCAGCCTTTCGGACGGACAGCGTCGCCGCTCTCGGCGGTAGTGGTTATCCGCCCGGTGGGGCCACCAACGCCTCGCAGCCGGTTCCCGCCAGCATGCCGTCGACCCGTTCCCGGTCCGCTGCATCGAGGCGCGCGTATTCGACCCGCAACCACTGCAGACACTTGCCCTGGTACGGAAACGGCTCCTGGACCCAGGGCCTGCCTTCCACGACGGTTTCCACGCGGTCCTCGCCTTGATCCAGCGCCCTGGCATTGGCCAGCATCACCGGCACGTAGGTACGTCCCACTTCGGCGAGCAAGGCCCTGAGGGTTCCGGGCAGCTCCCCCACGTCGACGAAGCCGTCCTCGCCCACCTCCAGGCCGCACAGATCCTCCATCTTGCTCACCCACGCGTGTACGCGCGGGAAGTCCCCGGCCGCCACGGCGGACGGGGTCGGATCGAACTGCACGAGTTGGGTCAACTGACCGAAGAAGGCGAAATCGGCGGAGCCGGGGCGACGACCCATGGTGAAGGGATGTGCCTTCAGGTGATTGTTGAGGCAGGCGAGAAAGCGACGGTAGCTGGCCTCGATCACCGGCGCCGTCACGTCGTTGGACCCGACGACGTAGAGCCTCCCGATCTGCCGCTCGGAGAACGCTTTCTTCGCCAGCGCCATCCGCTCGTCCGGCTGCGACACATCCGCGTAGTGGGGGAGGATCGAGCCGGCCATCTCGATGTCGGGCCCGTAGTACCAGCGATAGTGGAACATGGCCTTGGTCAGCCACTCGTCTCCATAGTCTTCCAGAAGGTAGTTCAGGAATGCGGCGGCCGGATCTGAGGGGATCACGGGGCGGCCCGAATACTCGTCCTCCAGGCGGCGGATGATCGGCGTGCTGTCCACCTCTGCCGTGATTTCGCCCCGTGCGTCCGGAAAGTAGAAGATCGGGATCAGGCTCACCTTCGGCTGCGGCATGCCTGCCGCGTCCCGCCCACCCTGCAGGAACCGGTAGGGAATCCGGCGGAAGCGCAGCAGTGCCAGCATCTTTCGCGTATAGGGAGATCCGGGTGAACCCCGGACCGGCAGCAAATCGGTCATCGTCCTTTTCCTGTGTAGAGAAGACCGGCGATGCTATCCGGCAGGTGTCGGCTCGCGGCCTGCCGGGAAGCGGGCCAGCAGCCACAGCAGTCCACACCACAGCGCAATCCACAACAGGTAGATCGCCACGTCTTCAACGGGATTGTTGATCCGCGTCAGAAAGGTCGCACGCGCCACGCTCCAGCAAGCCCAGAAAGTGAGAAGCCGCGGAGTTTCCCGCAGGCCGAGCAGAAACCACGCAAGCGTACCCGTGATGCAGAGCGCCATCAGCTGGGCCAGCGGAACGGTGAAGGTAAAGAAGAGATTGCCCGTCAGATCCCAGCTCGGGGGCATATGGGGCACCAGGATTTTGAGGAAGAGGATGTCCTCAAGCACACCATTGACAAGGCCCACCACAACGATGCCCGCCCAGCTCAGGACGTGTCGAAGCTTGCTCATGGGTAGACCTTGGAGAATGGGCGGCTAGTCGCCGCCCACCACAGCGCGAACTTCATCCAGGACTTCGGACCAGTCCGCACGCGACCGGTAGCCCGCCTCCGCCCACTTGGCGAGGATTTCTCCTTCAGGCGAGAGCAGTACCACACCAGGATGCGGGATGCCGTAGGCGAAGGTGCCTTCGCCGTACGCCTCGTTGCGGACGCCCCAGGCTTCGACGTGCTGACGGTCCACGTCGCGCAACAGCGGATACGCTATCTCCCACTTCTTGACGAACTGCTGGATGATCTCCGGCTTGTCGTAGGTCATGCCAACGACGCCCACGCCGATGGCTTCGAACTGGTCTCTGATGTCATTCAGTTTCACGAACTGACGAATGCAGAATGGTCACCAGTCGACCGATCTATTGAAGACGAACAGCAGACCGTTGGACCCCTTCAGCGTGTCCACGGTTTGCTGCACGCCGTCCTGGTCGGTGGCCGCCAACAGCGGCGCCATCGAGCCGACACCAGGTCCCCAGGCAGCGGCGTACTCCGATTCGGCGAACGCAACCTGAGTCATGCCAGCCAGGGCGCCGACCAGGAGCGAGCGCCGCAACGCGCGCAGCCAGATGCGCCGGTGTTGTCTCAATCGCATGATGTTCTCCTCGATGTGGATCCTGAAGCTCGGCGGCGGCTTCGCGGGGTCTTGTATCAGAACCGCCGCATCGGGTCGAGCCTGGTCGATCCGGCGCAGGGGTCGGTCATGCGCCCGCTGCCGTCCCCGCCCGAATCCGTGTTTGCTTGCACTGCAAGCAAACTGTAGGTGGACAGGGCGCTACGACAACGAGGCCCGGTCGATGGCGAGTATCACGATCCGCAATCTCGACGACGACGTGAAGACCCGCCTGCGCGTGCGCGCCGCGGAGCATCACCGTTCGATGGAGGAGGAAGTGCGCATCATCCTGCGCGATGCGGTGAACGGTGACCCCAGTCGTCCTCGGAACCTGGCGGCCTTCACCCACGAGTGTTTCGCGCCGCTTGGCGGTGTGGAACTCGAACTTCCCGCGCGCCGCGGTTCGATGCGGGAGCCCCCGGACTTCTCGTGAACGACGGGCATGCTCGGCATAGACCAATGTGGGCTTGTCGGCGGGACCATCGGGCGGTCGGTCTTCACTCGCCTTTCGTTCCGTGCGCTCCCCTCCTGCCAGACATAGACTAGCGCTTGAAGTGCCGCCGGCCGGAACTGGGCGGGAGCCAGCAGCCCCGCGACAAGCGTGTCGAGATTCGCGCATGAGAGCATTCTGGAGCGAACGATGTCCAAGACCGAGATCATCTTCGAAGTGACCGAGGACGAAATGGACGGCGGCTCGGCAAGTGCGCTCGGATACGGCATCCACACACAGGGGGACTGAGTCGAAGATATACGCCGCAATGTCCTTGAAGCCGTCGACTGCTACTTCGACGAAACCATGGACCGGCCGGGGTTGATTCGCCTTCACTTCGTGCGGGACGAGATCACTGCTTGCGTGAGGCTACCCCGCGATGTCGGCGGTTCCGAACTCCAACGCGCCCTCGGGCGCCTGGGCTATGAGAAGGTTCGGCAACGGGGCGACGGGAACGGTAGGGGCCGGAAGCCGTTGGATTCGAGCGGCAACACGTCCCAGAGCGCACACGCGAACCAGTACGCGGACTTTGCGCCGTCCGGATCCGGCTTTCCCCCGGGCGCCCCGGCCACGAACTCCGACAGGAACCACGCCAGATAGGACTCCCTGTCCTCGCCACGCGCCTGGACGTGGTCGAAGATGGCGCGTTGCATGCCCCTGACGGCTTCGAGGTCTTCTGCGGCGACCTCCGGCGGGTTTGCTGCGACGATGGAACTCGCCGACGAACGGGGCGGCTTCCCGCGTGTTCGGTGGTCGCTCACCGCGGCCACACTGACACGCGCTCAACGGCACGTCAAACGGGAAGGTCAACCGCAGCCGACGCGCCTCTGCTCCCTCGGCTCCCGGGCTTCAGGCGCATCGAGCGTAGGCTCCGTGGTCGGCGGGCGCGTCTTGGCGGTGTCCCGTGTCGGAGCGGGCGCGTCGACACGACTCCAATCATCAGCGCGAGGGAGACCTCGCGGGAGAGCGAAACGACCATGACTCAGGATGGCAGCGATACGATGCGGGACGAGTACGACTTCTCCAAAGGGGTAAGGGGGAAAGACTACGAGGCGTACCGGCGGGGGACGAACGTCGTCCTGCTGGAGCCGGATGTGGCCGAGGTGTTTTGAGGACTCGGCCTCCGTCAATCAGGCCCTCCGGACGATAGCGCGGCTGGCAAGGGATCACGCCGAGAACATGGCTTGGAGGTAGCGAATGAAATGGAAACGCGGTGAGCCGGATGGGGCCGAACGCTCCTTGGCGGCATTGGAGGCGCGATGCGAACAACATCGCCTGGCGCATGGGTCCGGAAACGAGACACGGGCGATGCCGAGTATCACGATCCGCAATTTCGACGACGATAGATCGTACCGCCGATAATGCGCAGTTCGATCTGCTCGGAGACGTGGCCGACCGGGCTGCCCATAGGGGCGCTCGGCGTTAAAGCGATGTCCCGTGCGCAAGCGGCTTGCTCACATCGATGACGCGAACGTAGATGGTACGTCGCTCCTGCCTCGTGAGCGTGTCCTCGAGTTGCTGCCTAAGCTCACCCGGCCCAATGGGCCGCCGGCCCTCCGGCGAGCGCTGCGTTCGGTCACGGCCGAACCAGAGAACGACGTAGATGCCATGGCCGCCGGTGACCGGGTCACTCGCATACTTGGTGATGAGCTGAGTTCTTGCGGCGTGCCACAAGTCCCGGTGGTCGTTGCGTTTCACCTCGATCGGTACGTGGTAGTGCTCGTGCGCGATGCGGACGTCGGCCTTCGTGGCGTTGCCGTAGCGTGCCTCGGGTTCGGCGGTAACCCCCGGCGGCAGGCCATGACGAAGCTCTCGTAGCAACCCGCTCGTGCAGGACTCCTCGCGCTTCGGCTCGGTCGGACGACCGTAGCGGTCCTCATTCCAGTATTGCTTCCAGTCGTCGGTGTTGCCGGATCGGATTCCGGAGGCCATGGCGTCGAGCCGATCCAGCACCAAGGCTGCGAGATCGCCGGGGCCTGCCGGGGCTCCGGAGGCGAGGGTCTCGATAGCCTGCTCAAAGGTTGGGTGACGGTACTCGTACTCCCGGCGGTACACGCGCTGGTCGTCAGAGGCTTGGGCCAAGGCATGCCTCCAACGGGACAGTTGCGGATCGCCAAACAGATCCGCCAACCCGTCAGTGGCTTCGGCGCCGGGATTGCTGGCAAGGGTCCTTATGCAGCGACTCACGAGCCAGGATGCCTCCATTTCGGGTGCCGTGAAGCCGTCCTTGAACTCGTCGGGACCAACGAAACGCCCGACCAGCCGGACCAGCAGCGCCGGGAGGTCGGCAGCCGCCCCCTCGACCGGGGAGGCCACGCGCTCTTGCGGGCAGAAGAAGCTGGCGACATGGAGCGTGCGCGCCTGCTCGCGGCCTTCGCAAGCAAACTCCACGGTGGCAGGAGCGAACTCGCCGGTCGCCACCGCGCAACCGGCGGCGAGCCACCGGCCACGTTGGCGCGGAGGTATGCTTTTCTGCGAGAGCTTGTTGGTGATCAACTGTTTGAAGTCCCCCCGGTCGACGTGCCGAAGCGCGGCTAGCAGGAAGTACTCGAGCACGCGGAGGTGGTCGCTCTTGGCCCGTGTCGGAAACTCCCGAAGCAACGGAAGACTGGCGTGTCTTGCGACTTTCGCGTGGGCACCGTCGAAGGCCAGATGCCAGAGGTTGGTGTTGCCCGTCTCGATGCTCTCCCGGAGCAGGGCGGTTGCGAATTGCACTTGGACTTTCGCCACGGTCTTGGAGCGCTCGGCGATCAAGTACTTGTACCAATCCGGCTTGTAGTCACCGTGGGGACACGCGAAGTAGGCGGCGAGCGCCTTGCGGCTGCGCGCCTCCGTCCACCAGGAGTGCGTTAGGAGGCCCCCCTCCTCTGCCTCCGCCAAGCCGGCCAGAAACGGCTCACTAAGGTAGTGCATCTTGCCCTGCAGGCGCAGTTCCAGAATGGTGTCCGTATCCGGTACGTCATCGCGGTCCACGGTCAGGCGCAGCCCGGTCAGGATTGCGTCGAGTAGCGCAGCGTCCGAGCCGACGAGCTTCGTGAGGTGCCTCGCGCCCTCTTCCGGGGTGAAGCCAATGTACACGTCGAAGTAGGCACGGGCGAGTCCGTACAGCAATGCGGGGGGCGCCCGGTTTTCTCGCAGCGCGCTCTGGTGCGATTTCAACGTCTCAAGTGCGCGGCGTGCGTTGCGCTGCTGCTCTTCGACGCGCGCTCGCTGCATCTCTTCTACTCGGACACGCTCGGGTGTGGGAGGGGCTGGTTCGAACAAACTGTCCGCGAACTCGCTCAGTCGAGCATCCTCGGCCAGGAGATGCCGCACCCGGTCCTGCTCGAGCCCGCCTGATTGCACGACGAACCTCACCAGTGACTCGGCCCGGTCATGACGCATCTGCGACGTTGACTTCGCCGCCAGTATGGAGTTCTCGTACACGTCAGCGGATAGCGTGGCACCGAACAACCGCTGGAATGCCTCGTAGGGGGCGTACCAGTTTTCGTCCGGAAATCGTTGAATCCCCTCGAGCAGGAGATCGAGGTGCAGGTCGGCGTGGTCTTCGATCCAGCGGCGCATTCTGGCCGCCTCGTCCCGGCTTGCATGCTGGCCCACGCGGAGGCGGACCCCTAAATCAAGCCAGTCGTACAGCTTGGCGGCGTCGAGATCGTCGCCGTGCTCTCTTAGCCCTCGGACAAGCAGGCGGGCGACGCAGGATTCGAGTCTAGAGTCGCTAACCTGCTCCAGTCGGGGTAATCGGGTGCGGCACGAGTCGAGGAGTTCGGCGACAGCCGTACTCGCGGCCCTCTCCGGCAGCTCGTACACCCAAAATCGCATATAGGCGCCGGCGAATGAGGGGTTGGTCTCCTTGAAGTAGTCCCAAATGGTCGATGGGAGAATCTGCTGCGCGTACAGCGTGGACAGGAGCTTGCCGAGGAATTGATCGTCAGGGTCATCTACTCGCCCGTCCTGAACCTCGTGGAGCATTGCAAGGAGATGCGAGTCGCAGTCACTCTCCCCATAGTGGATGAACGCGTCGAGGGCGGCCTCCCTGATCCTGGGCCATCGGGTACCGTCGCGAGCAATCTCGACGAAGGTCGGCGCGAGGTCTGGCAGCGGTGGGGCATGCCGGAGCAGGCGCAGCACGAAGTCCGCCACGAGCGGTCCATCGGGGCCAGTCGGCGGACTGGAGAGCGTCCGCTTGAACACGTCGAGCATGGCCGGAGTGGCCAGCGACGCGAAGGCCGGGGCCGTCTTGTGCGTCGGCTCTAGTTGGCGCGGCTCGCTCACCAATGCCCGAAAAAGAACCTCCCGCTCGTTCGCGGAAAGTGCTCCCACATCCCCGTAGAGGGCTACCCCGATGGGGTCGCGCTCGATGACGTGCTGTCTGGCAATCGACGAACACGCTGCGAGCCAAGCCGACAGTCCGCGTAGCCCGGAGACGACCTTTCCGTCCGGGCCCGACATTAGGGCCAGCACACGAAGTGACGCAAGGCCGTCCTCAATCAGTGCCGCGATGTGGCGGCCGGCGATGTACTCGGCGATGTGGCGGTGGACGGGTTCGGCACGACCGGTCGCGCGGAAGCGGAACAGCATCGATGCGGTGGCTAGCCGACATTGCTGGTACGGGCGACGACTGCTGGCCGTGTCGGGATAGTCCCCGTTAGCCTCCGCAGGACTCGTGGCACAGCCGGGAGTACCCGAGATGAGCAGTGCCGCGCACAGGTGTCCGGCGCCATCGAGGACTTGGTGGGGGTCTTTAGGTGGCGGCAGGCCCAGATGTTCCTCGTTGTGCTCGCGTGCCATGGCGAGGCACGCCTTTTCGAACGTCTCGGTACGGCTAACGGGCCAGCCGTCCTCAAGGACTGCGCGCACGAGCAGCTCTAAGGACTGAGGATTCGTGAGCAGTCCCTCCAGACCACGATGTGTCGTTTTCTGGAGAAAGGCCCCGGCATCGTCAATGCCATCTTGACGCTGGAGGAGCTCAGCGGAGCTCGTGGCGTTGAGCTGATCGAGACGGAGGACCGCGACTTCGCCGGATGCGGAGACCGCCTCGAGGCGTCTCTGGTCCGTCGTGAGCCAGTCGGCATGCCTACACGAGAGGCGGAACTTGGGCCTGCCGAGTTTGTCGAGATTGCGTCTGATGCGGTCGAGAGGTGTGCGGGGATCGGGCTGGCCCGCCCGTATCTCATCCAGAGCGTCGATGAACAGAGTCTTGCCTTGCCACTCGGGATGGTCGTTTGCGTCGAAGCTTGCGAGGTCCCGGGCGTCGATGAAGAGGGCGTCGTCACCGAGGGCGGTCGCCTCTTGGTCAAACTCCGTCGTCTTCCCCATACCGGGTTCGCCCAGCAAAACGTAAGCTGCGCGTTCTCGAAACTCCGAAATCGGCCTGGAAATCCCCACTCCCCCATCCTCACGGAGTTCAGTGCATGTGCGGGCGACGATGGTCATGGGTCGTCGAACCAATGATCGGCGGGCGTGGTCAGGAACTCGGTCAACGACGTGCCCCCTTCGCCGACGAGCATCGTGCGGGACCGCTTGAACTCCTCCGCAAATGCCTTCAGCCCCGGCAATTGTCTTGTCCGTGGGCCACTCTTGACCTCGATGGCGATCGTTCGCGGTCCCCGCCGCAACACGAAATCCACCTCCAGTTGCCCTTCTCTCCAGTAGTGGGGTCGGATACTGCCGGATGCGGTGTTGAGGATGTGCGCACCGACCGCGCTTTCGACGAGGCGTCCCCAGAATGAGCGGTCGGCTTGGGCTTCCTCGAATGTGTAGCCCGCACCGGCAGTCATGAGCGCGGTGTTGAGGACGTTGAGCTTCGGGCTCGACGCACGGACGCGGTGGAGAGACGGTGCGTACTTTGGCAGACCGGCCAAGAGGCCGGCCTGGGACAGCAAGTCCAGATATCGGGCGAGTGTCGTGGCGTTGCCCGCATCCTGGAGCTGGCCGAGCATCTTGGAGTACGGGAGGATCTGTCCGGAATACTCAGTGCCGAGTTCGAAGAGTTGCTTCAACAGCGCGGGTTTGTCCACCCGCGTCATGGCGAGGATGTCTTTCTCGATGTTCGGCGTCACCAGGGCTCCGAGAACGTAATCCCGCCACCGGTCCTCTTCGCGAATGAACCGTGCGCCGCGGGGGTAGCCGCCAAAGAAGACGTACTCGGCTAAGTCGAAGCCGAAAGCGTCGGCCATCTCGTCGAAGGACCAATGGGTGACTCGAATCGGCTCGAACCGGCCCGCGAGACTCTCGCTCAAGCCCGACTGGATCAGGAGCGGCGCCGACCCGAGAAGGATGACGTGCAACTGGCGACTCTCGGCTCGGTCGGCGTCCCAAAGCCCTTTGACCGTGGAGGACCAGTTGGGGAGCGTCTGGATTTCGTCGAGGGCGAGCACGAAGCCGCGCGGGTTTCCGTCGGCCTCGTGCCGTGCCCTTCGCCACGTCTGCACCAGCCATTCCGTGTCTGGTTTGCGTGGGGCACGGAAGGTGGCTTCGGAATCCGGCGCATCACCGGGGTCCGCGTCCACCTCGTCGAGGCGAGCGTGGAGGTGGGGCCGGTCGATGCGACGTAGCGCCTGGCGCACAAGCGTAGTCTTGCCGGTCTGGCGTGGGCCGAACACAGCGATGAGTTGCTGCGGTGGCTCGGCCAGCCGGTTCAGCAGCGTCGCGACTTGGGAGCGTTGGAAGGTTTCCATGGCCCCAGAATACGGTTGTGAATAAATTTATTCAATAGGATGTCAGGCGCTCTGCCGAGGACAAGTCTTGTCAGCGGATCTCAGGGTGTGGGACGCGGGTTCCTCCGTTTCGACGATCAAAGCCCACCTGTCGCCCAGGAGCATCTCGGCTTCGGCGCGATGGCGGGCTGCCATGCCCTGTGACCCCTAGCCGAACAAAATTGTGCAGTAGGATGTCGGAGCAGTCGAGTGAAGCTTCGAGTGAAGCTGGCAGCGGAGCCTGAAGTTGCGGCGTTCACCCGTGGCGTAGTGCAGGCATCCAAGGTACCGTCTCAGAGCCTCCCTTTTGGGGTGCAATTCGTACAACTCTTTGGCGTCGGCCCTAATCGCTTCCGCAGTGCGATTTGCCGTTCGCGCGTACCAAGCGCTGGCTAAGGCGGCAACCGCGCTGACTAGGGCGACGGTCACTGACCAAGGGTCAATGGGTGGTTTCGTTGTTGGCTCACGTCGGCGTCATAAGGAGCGCGCGCCGAGTGAATGATCCGACTCAAAGCGTCGGCGGACCAAAACTGGCGTCCCCTAGGAATCCCGAGGGGGAGTCGAACTAGGGCTCATAGGTGTTGCGCCGGTGCTTTCCTTAACAGATTGATAAACTTACGCCTATCGTTGTTTGACGTTGATGGGCGTTTCTCGTAGTATCTCTTTTCGTAGTGGGAATTTTAGGGGGAACCTGATCGATCGTTCCCACCCTTTCCCTGATCGTTCCCACTACATCTGCGGAGGGGATAGGAACGGACCATGCCGAGACAGGCGACGAGATTGAACGTGCACTTTGTCCGGAAGGTGAGCCTTTCGGGCAAATACTACGATGAAAACAGCCTGATCCTGCTCGTTAAGGAGACTGGGCGAAGTCCTGGGTGCAACGGCTGACGATCCGCGGTCGTCGCCGCGACCTGGGGCTCGGCCCCTACCCGTTGGTCACGCTGGGAGAGGCGCGCCAGGCGGCCTACGACAACCGCAAGCTGGCGCTCGCTGGCGGCGATCCGCGCGAGATGCGAGCCAAGCGGCTCATCCCGACGTTCCAGGAAGCGGCGGCCGCCGTGATCAAGATGCACAGTCCCAACTGGCGGAACGCGAAGTCGGTGACGTCCTGGGAGTCGACCCTCAAGTCCTACGCCTACCCGAAGATCGGTAGCATGCCGGTGGACGCCATCGCGCCGGCGGACGTGATGCGATGCCTGCTGCCAATCTGGAACACCAAGCGAGAGACGGCACGCAAGGTCCGGCAGCGCATCGGAACCGTCATGAAGTGGGCGATTGCGGAGGGTCACCGGAAGGACAACCCGGCGGGCGACGCGATCGGCGCGGCGCTGCCGAAGGTTGGACACAAGACGACCCACCAACGCGCGATGGTGCATGGAGAGGTCGCGGACGCGTTGCAGAAGGTGCGCAAGTGCAACGCCCTTAGTTCGACGAAGCTCGCGTTCGAGTTCCTGGTGCTAACCGCATGCCGGTCGCGCGAGGTGCGGGAAGCAACTTGGGACGAGGTGGATCTCGAGGCCGGCGTTTGGACGGTACCCGGCGACCGCACGAAGACGGGGATCGAGCACCGTGTGCCGCTTTCCGACCGTGCGATGGAGGT
>CAZFGB010000019.1:0-6685 GCA_964518405.1 uncultured Pseudomonadales bacterium
GTCGTAGGACTTGAACCCGATATCGGGGTTGCGCTCCATCGTCTCGGTGACCAGATGGGCGCCCAGGCGGCGCGCGAGGCTGGCGGATGCAGGCTCGGCGAAGAAGATCCAGACATGCGCGCCATGGCCCGAACGCGAGCGTTCGAGAGCCGCCGGCGCGCCCTTCGACCGGCAGGTTTCAAGGAAGGCGCTCGCATCCCGCCGCCAGTTCGCCTTGTCGAAATCGGCCGCGAGAAACCAGCAGGTGTCGTCGGCAAGCATGGCATAGACACCAAGCGTGTGGCGGCCTCTCAGATGCCCGCCGATCGCGTCGTCCGTCACCTCCTGGAATGCCTGGTTGGGACAGGCGCCGCACTTGACGCGCGGCTTGCCGCAGATGCGGGGCGCCCATTCGTTGGCGCAGACCGGAGCATAGCCCGACTTGCCCGTAGCGGCATTTTCCCAGCGCTTCGGATAGACATCCTCGCGGCCCCGAAACAGGGACCTGAACAACGCGATCTTGTCGCCCGCCGGCGAGCGGCCGGTGACCGGCCCTGCGGGCGGCGGCATGTCCCCGGCGTCCGCCCCGCGCGCTTCGATATCGGCGAGACGGGCCTCAAGGGCCACCTTCTCGGTTTCGAGGCGCTTGAGCTGCTCGCGTATCAGCGCGGCTTCCTCATGGGATGAAGCGTGAGCCAACTTGTTCCCGTTTCCTGAATCGACCCGCGCGTGCCGGCGAGCGAGCAGGATAGTGCGGATTGAAATCTCTGGTAAACGCCGCCTTGGCCGCACCCGGTTCGGAATGGCAGTGGCAAGGATCAACAGCGCCGGGAAAACGGCTGTGTATATTCACCGTGGTAAATCGGACACCACGAGCAGCTGGAAGATCGCACGCGCAATTCGGAAATCCGGCGATGGGAAGGAAGAAAGCGGCACCCGAATGGCAGGAAGGCCGTCACGAGTTCGAGGTCGTTCTTCCTGCGGACAAGACAAGGAGCGGCAGACAGGAAACCGTGCGCGTCGGGTTCAACTGGAAGGTCATGGCAGGCAGGCCGATGGCCTCTCGAGACCGGACCCGAAAGGAAACACAAATCCTCTGTCGGGAAGCCTAAACCCCATGCTTGAGGCAATCCGTCCACACGACCCAACAGACTTGCACCCTACGCGGTGGACCGAATAGGCTCAATCCATATTCAACAATGAAACGCGGGAGCGTAGTATGCTTTCACGAAAGCGGATGGCCATAACTGTCGGCCTCGCCGGCGCTTTGGCAGCGATAGCTTGGGCTGGCGATGCGGCGGCGCAGAACCGGTACGGGTCCATATACTTCAGCCAGGAGGCGAATGGCGGCTACGCTTGGGGCATGGCTTGGAGCTACGACAGTCTATCGTCGGCGCACTCGCGGGCGAAACGGGAATGCCAGAATCGAGGTGGCAGAAATTGCTTTGGAATCGGCTGGTTCCGGAATGCCTGCGGTTCGTTGGCGTTAGGTGACAACAACGGGTACGGTGGCGGTTGGGGCGATACGACGAATCGTGCTGCAAACGCGGCGCTGCGAAAATGTCGAGAATACAACCGTAACTGCCGTTCGGTTATCACAAGATGCGCGAACTGAGCGGTTGGATCTGAGTTGTTAACGGCGGAGCAAAAATGTACTGGCGCGACGGCGCAGATCATCTGGGAGGTTTTGCGCGTCCAGCGCAGCTACCAGAATGAACCGCCCGTCCAGAACGCCGCCGCGTAACCGGTCGTTTCAGAACGTTCTTGCGAGGGTGATCGTGAACTGATGGCAAGCCGGTCGAGTCGGAGACCGATCAGACCCAGGAAGTTCCAAGCGCGATGAAGCGCGATGCCTTGATTGGGAATCGGTCTGCGGACTTCATCTGGGCCTGCGGCGACGGAAATGCCGCATCTCAGGGCCGAAAACATGACTGCACCTGACCAAGCGCCTCGAAGATCACAAAATCCCTTGAAAGCCGGGGAGTCCATACGTGGAACTTCATCCCGCCGTCAAGCTGAAAGCCGGGTGCCTTTCCCGCACTGCTCCCCGTCCGACACTCCCTCTCGCCGGATTTTCATGAGCATGTAGCGTTTCCGGCGCGCGAATTCGGCGGGGTCCAGTATCTCAAGCGAGCGCTCGAGGGAACGCCGCGTGCCTTCGAATATGGTCTCCAGAACGTAGTGCATGCCGGGAGATTTCGATTGGACCTTGCCCTGCGTGTAATCGAATAACGGGAGACCGAGTCGGGTTGCGAGCAGGTGAGCGAAACCGAGCGTGGGCAACACATGCTCGGTGATGTTGCGGCAGTGGACGATTCGGAATCCTTCGGAGTCGAGCCGTTTCCGAAAATCCTCCCATAGCCATCCGGACCGCTCGCCTCCGGGCTGCGTGCGAAAGTAGTCGGCGACGATCCAGGCTCCTCCGGGCGCCAGAATCTGCCGGACAACAGGGAACACCCGAACGGGGTTCATGTATTGGATCGACTCGGCGTGAATGATGGTCCCGAAGGCCCCTTTGTAGTCATCTGACGGAAGATCCTCGAACCGGCAGTGAAGGACCGGGACTCCTCTACAGGCGCGGTGGATGTACTCAACCTCGAGAAGGTCGGGCGTCAAGCCGGTCGCGTCCAATCCGGCCCCCTCCAGGAGGCTCAGCATTCCGCCCCTGCCGCAACCGACATCGAGAACAGGCGCGCCGGGAACGTCGATCAGCTTCAGGATCTCCTGAGCGTACCTCAATTGCGCGTGCTGCATATCGTGGAAGCTGATTTGTTCTGGCGGCACGCTCGCATCGTCGAAGTAACCGTAGTGGAGAAAATCGCCCTGGAGCACCTGGCTGTACAGGTCGAGCTGCGCGTTTTTCAGTCCGATAAGGAACCGACGGTGCAGGCGCCGGCGTCCGATCCGCCGCACCATGTGATGAGGCAGGAGTGTCCGGGTCAGGATCTCACGGATGACGCGGGTGCTCGTAAGGCGAAAATCTGCTTTGGATTCCACCGTATCGGACTCTGCCACTTCCAGTTCTCCACTTGCCGTTCCGGCGGGAGCCGCTCGGGTAGCGCGAGGATAGCAACCATATGGCAACTCGGATGCACTCCTCATCGGCCTGGACGCAAACGCTAGCCCGGTTGCACCCTTCATGCAGCCCCAAGATCGGGGAAATTCGGCCTTTTCGCCCTGTCTTGCGGATAGCCCGAGCATACGCTGCGCGGTCGGGCTCGCCAGCCTTTTCAGGTTCTCCGTCAGGAACCACATGCAGACGACGAACAGTCCGAATCCGCCGATCATGCCTCCTCCGAACAAATCGACCCGCCCGCGCGTTCACGCCGACAGGCGCCCGTAAGAATCTGGCTTATCGCGTTTTTCCGCAGCCTGTTAGACTTCCCGAATAGCGGTTTTCGAATCGTCCGGGCAAACTTGAGGGGTCAAGATACCCGACCAGTCCAGTCATCGGGCAGCGGATGCACGAAACCAAACTCGAAACAGCCAGCGAACTGGCGGTGACGCATATGCAGTTCACAACGCAACACGCGGCTTCGAAACGGCGAGCCAGCCGAGCGGTGGTTCAAGCGGCGGGAGCCCCCACTGTAGTCCTGGCTCTCGCACTGGCGCTTGCGGGTTGCGGCACCAGCGCGACGGTGCATCCGGTCGATGGGAACCTGGATCCCGAGATAGAAGAGCAACGACGCGGGGACTATGCTCGGCACGCGGAATTCCGCAACCAGCATGGGCTCGCCCGCATCAAGGCGCATTACGCCTACGCTCGCGGTGCGAGCGGCGAGGGAGTGACGCTCGGGATCGTCGACAGCGGAGTCGATCCCGATCACCCCAAGTTCGAAGGCAAGCTCGAAGCGAGTTATGTCGGAGACTACGACCCCGATTTCAGCACCTGCGACGAAGTCGGCCCCGACGGCGCGTGTATCAGTGGGCTGGGACATGGAACGCTGGTCGCGGGGATCATGGCCGCCGCACGGCAAGGGAGTCCGGAATCGCTCGCGCCAGGCGAGTCGGCCATTCACGGGGTCGCTTTCGACGCCAGGGTCGTATCGGTGGGAGTGGGAGCGCGCGACCTGGAGGAGGTCATTGACGAGATCGTGGCGGAGTACCCCGAAGACCCCACGCCCGAGCAGATCGCGGAGCTCCAGGCGCGGGTCCTCAATGCCGAGGCGACGATCGAGAGGGAGATCGAGCGGGACACCGGGATCGCCTTCGTCCGGCTGAACGGCCGGGTGACGGCGGTCAACTGCAGCTTTGGCGTTCCCGGCAACATCGAGGACTTCGATGCGCAGGAGCTGCGGGGACGTTTTCCCAACGCCATCGAGGCGATGGCGCAGGAGAGTGTCGCGGCCGGCGAGCGCACGGTCTACGTGTGGGCCGCCGGCAACGCCCACGGCGAGACCGGACCGGACGGGTCACCGGTATCGGCCACCTCGGTCGAGATTCTGCCCGGGCTTCCGGTGCGGATTCCGGAGTTGCGAGGTCATTCGCTGGCTGTTGTGGCGACGAACCCGCAAGGCATGATCGCCGACTTCTCCAACCGCTGCGGGATCGCCAAAGAGTTCTGTCTGGCGGCGCCCGGCGTGAACATCACGAGCACCGCGCCGGGTTTCTACTGCGACGCGGGCGCGTCGCAGTGTTTCGTCACGCTCGAAGAGGCCGGCACCTCCTCTGCGGCTCCGTTCGTAACGGGCGGGATCGGGCTCCTCGCCCAGCATTTTCGCAACCAGCTCGGCAATGACGAGATCGTGGAGCGCCTTCTCGCCACGGCAGACAGGACGGGCGTGTACGCGGACGCCGACATCTATGGACAGGGCTTCCTGGACCTCGACGCTGCGACCCGGCCGGTCGGGGATAAACGGATGCTGACCGGCATCTCGCTATTCGGCTCATCATCACCGGAAGAACAGAGCGCCCTGTATCTGAGCCCGGCCTTCGGGGACTCGCTCGTGCGCGGGCTTGCCTCGGCGCATGTAGCGAGCTTCGACGAACTCGATGCGCCGTTCTTCCGTCGCCTTGGCGACTACCTTCGCCCGGTGGCATTTTCTGGCCGCTCGCTCGGCGAGCGCCTGAGTGCGTTGGGGCGCGGTCCGCGGGGAACGCCGTGGGAGGTGGACGGGCACGGGTTGCAGGTGCGTCTCGGCGTCGTCCCAGCCGTGCGCGGCGCCGGTTTCAGCGATGGCCCGGGTTATGCTGTCGCGGAGCATGGTGTCGGACGTATGGGCGTGGGCGTGAGAGGGACCGAGCGGTGGGGAAGCCCGGCTGCACTCGCTTCGCTGTCGGCCACGCACGACTTCGGCGGCGGCCGGCTTGCGCTCGGATACCACAGCCGGCCGGCCTCGCAGTTCGGCCCGGGAGCAGGAGAGCTCGCGCCGGGCGTGTTCGCCGACGCCAACGTCTTCGCCAATCCTTTTCTCGGTTTCGCCCGCAACGGGATCAGCCTCGGGCTGACATCGTCCCTGGGCACTGGCTGGCTTCGGACCGCGGCGTTCGCAGCCGAGGCCCGGTACGCTGGCCAAGCCGATGCGAATGGCGATGGGATCACAGGAGGCCTTATCGAGTACCGCTTCGCCGGTCCCGCTGAAACGGGCCTCTCACTGCAGGCAGGATGGATCTCGGAAGCGAACGGGGCAGTGGAGAGCCGACCTGAAGGCGCCTTCGGCAAACTTCGTACGAGGACGATATTCACGGGGTTCACGACGTCCCGTCATCTGAGCGGGAACTGGATGTTGCTAGGGAGTGCACACGCCGGTGCGCACCGCACGGACAAGCTGCGCCAAGGTATCGTGCGAGGGCTGTCCGGACTTCGGAGCGGCGCCTTCGCGGTCGGCCTCATCGGCCAGGATGTAGGCCGAAGCGGTGATCGGCTGGCGTTGCGGGTGTCGCAACCGCTGCGCGTCGAGGCTGGGCGTGCGCAGCTGCGATGGGTGTCCGGGCGTGGCCCTGGCGGACAGGTCGAGTTCGAGCAGGCGGATTTGAACCTCAAGCCCTCGGGCCGCCAGATCGACCTGGAAGTCGCCTATTCGCGTCCCTGGGTAGGTGGGCAGGTGCACATGGCCATGATCGCCTCGCGCGACGCAGGACACGTGGGAGGCGAACAAGAGGTCTCGATCGTAGCGCGCTTCAGTCGGCGGTTTTAGAGACGCCTGATCCCGTGGACACGCTCAGCATTTGCCAGAAGGCTCAGTGCATGGAACGGCCGGGGGCCTCCGGCTGCGTATCGGCACCCGTCGTCCAGTCGGCGCAGAACGGCGAGGTCGGCGTGTTGCAGAAACATTGCCGCGCGCGGCGGACGCCCGGTCCTCGCTCGAGACGCGGCGCGCCTCGGCGAAGATGATCTTTGCGCCGCCGCGCGAGGATGAGACGCAGACCTTCTCCACCTCGGTGCACAACCGCGCCTTCACCGTGGCCGGCTCAGCCCCCGCCTCTTGCTCATCCGCGAGGAGCGCGACACCAACGCCCAGGCCCTCGATCACAAGCGGCAACCGTGCCGAGCTCTTCTTTCCTGCGCCGTTCCCACGGGAACTGTGTACAATAGATGTGTATAACGAGTCTGTACGGAGCAAAACCCCTGATCGGCGAGCTGATTTTCCGAGGCGTTGATTTTGGCGTGGGCAAGCGTGGTTTTGGGTCGCTGGGGGACCTGCGGGGTTGTCGGCGTCGGCATGAGTGTGCCTCGGGGAGGGTCCGGGGTGATTTTTGCGATGAT
>CAZFGB010000020.1:0-4661 GCA_964518405.1 uncultured Pseudomonadales bacterium
GTGCATGAGTCGCGACAGCATGTCGCGCCCGAGGTAGTCGGTGCCGAGGAGATGCAGCGGCAGCTTGACCTCCTCGCCGATGGAGAGATCGGCGACGCTTTCCGCGAGCCCGCGCTTCACCGCCTCGCCGGCCGTGATGACGCGTATTGCGCTCACGCCAACGGTAGCGTAAACGGGCGCCTCCCGGCCGTTCCTGTCGAGCGGCACCACCGAGTAGAAGTACTCCCGCGGCTTGATGTCGAGCCGATCCTCGAAACTGACGCGCGACGGGATCAGCACGTCCGCAAGCGGCATGCCCAGCGCGTCGTCCGGCGCCGGGTGGGCGATATTGCGATAGACCCGGTAACCGTGAGCGCCGGGCACCGGATCCCAGAAAATGCGCACCGACTGTGTCGTTGCCTCGCCGGCCAGCGACACCGACAACGGCGCCGCAAGCGGGCCGTCGCCGGCGGGCACGTTCACCGTAACGCCCGACCATGGGGCGTACGGCGCGACGATCAACGCTCTGCGGTCGGCGCCGGGCGGCGAGGATATCTGGTCCAGGTCCTGGGCCGAAGGATCCGGCGCGAACAGCGGTCCGACGACGGTGAAGACGCCGAGGGCGATGATGATGTAGAGAGACACAAGCGCGCGCCGGTTCGCCTTGAGCCGGATCCAGGCGTCCCGCCAATAAGAGAGCGAAGGTCGCGAAATGACCTCGACGTCGCGCTCGACGACGACGGGTGCGAAGGAGAGCGCCGTGTTCACTCGAGTCTCACCCTTGGGTCGATCAGTCCGTAGAGCAAATCGACCACGATCACCATGAAGACCAGGAAGGCCCCGTAGAAGACCGTCGTCCCCATGATCACCGTGTAGTCGAGCTGCTGCACCGCCTGCACGAAGTAGCGCCCGAGACCCGGTATGGCGAATACGAGTTCGACCACGAAGCCGCCGGTCGTGATCGCCGCGATCGACGGTCCGAGCACGGTCACCACCGGAAGTATCGCGTTCCGCAGCTCGTGTCGAAGGAAGATCCGGGTGGTCGGCAGACCCTTGGACCGGGCCGTCCTCACGTAGTCCGAACTGACGATCTCAAGCATGGAGGAGCGCATGAGCCGGGTCAGGAATGCCATGGTGCCGAGGCCCAGCACCAGCGACGGCGCAATCATGTGCGAGAGCGTGCCCCATCCCGCGACCGGCAATATGGAAGTCCCGAAGAGCGCGTTCAGCTCGACCAGCGCGAGCTGACCCAGGGCCGCGAACACGAAACTCGGAACGGAGATGCCGAGAATGACCAGGAACATGATCACGATATCCGGCATCCGGTTCCGGTAGCGCGCCGTGAGCGCGCCGAACAGGATGCCGCCGAGGCCGGCGAAGGCGATGGCGAGGATGCCGAGGATGGCGGAAACCGGAAAGTGTTCGCGGATGATGTCGTTGACCCGGCGGTTCTCCTGCGCGAAGGAGATGCCGAAATCCCCCTTGAGCATGTTGCCGATGTAGATGCCGTACTGGACCGGGAGAGGCTTGTCGAGGCCGTATTGCGCCTCCAGGTTCCTCCGAATCTCTTCGGATATGGCCTTGTCGTTCATGAGCGGATCGCCCGGCACCATGTGCATGGCGAAGAACGTCGCGGTGGCGATGAACCAGACCGTGATGACGCCCTGAATCAGCCGTTTGATCGTATATCGAATCACGGGGTCGACTCAGCCACCGACGATGTAGGCGCCGGTATAGTCGGGATCGGTGCCCACCGCGCGGCGCACGACGCCCTTGAGCTGCGGATTGCGCACGAAGACGGATCCGCGTTCGTAGTTCGGCAGAATCACCGCGTCGTCGTAGATGATCTTCTGGATTTCATCGAAGGCCCGCATCCGCTCTTCGGGGACGAGCGAACTCTGGGCGACCTCTACCCATGCGTCGAGTTCGGGACTCACGTAAGCGCCGCGGTTGTTCTTGTTCCAGGAAGCGAACAGGTCGCCGAAAGTGAGCGGGTCGGCATAGTCCGGTCCCCACCCGGCCAGCACCATGTCGAACTCTCCCGCCGTCATCTTGGCGAGGCGCTGCTTGAATATCTGCCGGTCGATCTTCACCTCGATGCCGAGCCGGGAGGCGAACACCTCCTGGAAGTACTCCGACTGCTTGTTCGCCGCCGGATTGTCGCCGGAGAGGAATATGAGGGGCGGCAACGGATCGACGCCGAGGTCCTGCTTCGCGCGCTCGAGGTACTCGTGAGCGCGGGCAAAGTCGACGCGGTGTTCCGGCGCGGGGTATTCCTGCCGGAAGTATCCGTCGACGCCCTTGAGCCACACCGGAAACAGCGACTCGCCCGGCGTGTTGCCGGGGAGCTTGATGACCTTGTACACCAACTCGGCCGGGTCCACGACGAACTGTATCGCCTTGCGCAGGTTCCGGTTGCTCGTCAGCCGGGACGGGCGATGGTTGAACTCGATGAAGAAAACCGAGCCGTCGTTGAACCGCTCCAGCTTCCACCGCTGCTCAAGCGCGTCGTGCAGCGTTTCCGCATCGAGGCCGGCGATGGCGACCTTGCCGTCCTTGTAGAGGTTCAGGGTCGCGTTGACGTCGGAAGTGATGTAGGCGTAGTCGATGGCGTTGAGGCGAATGCGGTCGCGGTCCCAGTACGCGTCGTTGCGCGACATCCTGAGTTGCGCGCCGTGCACCCACCTTTCGATGACGAACGGGCCGTTGTAGAGCAGGTCTACGGCGTCCGCTCCGTAACGGCCGTCGCGGCCTTCGTAGAAGTCCTGCTTTATCGGATAGTAGGTGGGAAACGCGACGAGCTTGTCGAAGTAGCCGATAGGCCGCTCCAACCGCACTGCCAGGGTGTGGTCGTCCAACGCCGTCGCGCCGAACGCCGTCACCGGCAGTTCGCCCTCGTTCACTGCCCGGGCGTTCTTTATCGGATAGAGAATGAACGCGTACTCCGAAGCGGTCGCCGGCTCCACGGCCTTGCGCCACGCGAAAACGAAGTCGTGCGCGGTGACCGGCGAGCCGTCGCTCCAGCGGCTGTCTTCGCGAAGGTGGAAGACGGCCTCCGCCTCGCCGATTTCCCAATGCTCGGCCACGCCCGGGACGATCTGGTTGAATTCGTCGTACCTCACCAGGCCTTCCATGACGTGGCCGAGTATCTGTCCGCTCACCATGTCCGTGGCGCGGGTGCTGTCGAGTTGCGGCGGTTCGGTGGACAAAGCCAGCGTGATGGTACCCGTCGCCGGATCGACAGCTTCCCCGGCGCCGCCGGCGCCGGACAATTCAGACGCCCAGGAGAGTAGCGCCATGAGCAGAACGAAAGCGCCGACGCCAAGCAGCGCCAGCAGGAACAACTGGCTGCCCTCCCCCAGCCATGCGATGCCCTTGCGGGGCGGCGAAGCCGAAGCCGCGCCGGCGTCGCCAAGGGCGCCTACCACGAACCGCTTGCCCGCGCCTGCCCTACCGGAACTGATGGTGGTCATGGAAGCCTCATCCGCTACCGCACGCACTTGAGCAGGTTCCCCACAATGCGTTCAAGATGCAACAGGGAATTGCACTCCTCCGCCTGGTGGACATAGGCGACGTACCCGCGCATTTCCGCGTCTCCTACGTTCCAGGTCGCCCTCGGCTCGGGATTCAGCCACAGGACGCGTTTGGCCCGATCATACATTTCCTTCAGGATCTCCGTGCGGGGATCTCCGTAGTTGTTGCGCGCATCTCCCAGGATGATGATCGTGGTGCGGTTGTCCACATCGTCGAGACACTTGTGCCTGAAGTCCTCGAATGCCTGCCCGTAGTCCGTCGAGCCGCCGCCATAGTCCCGCAGGGTCTTGGCGATGGCGTCTTCGATGCCGTTGCGCTCGAACAGCTCGGTCACTTCGGCCAAGTCCGACGAAAAGGCGAATGAACGCACTTTCGGCATGACCTCTTCCAGACTGTAAAGAAACATCAGCATGAATCGCGCGTAGTTCGCCACCGAGCCGCTGACATCGCAGATAGCGAACACCTTGGGGCGGTCGACCTTCACCGACTTCCAATGAAGGTCGAAGATATTGCCGTCATAGCCCATGTTGCGGCGCAAGGTGCGCGGCAGGTTCAGCTGTCCCCGCCTGAACACTTTCTTGCGCCGGGAGTACAGGGCCACCAGCTTCTTCGCCATCTTGAAGACGATTTCCTGGATCAACCGGAAGTTGCGGTGCTCGACGTTGCTGAGCTTCACCTTGCGCAGGAGTTCCTCGCGCAGCCGCCGTCCCGTGGCATCCGCATATAGAAGAAACTGGCGTTCGACGTAGTCGCGCACCTGCTCCCGCAGTCGTTCTCGTCGCTTCTTCAGTTCCTGCGACAGGCGGCGTTCCGGCAGGGCCCCGAGTCTGCGTTCGTTTATCTCCCGCTGCAGGTCGGGGAGTCCCATCTCGTCCATGATCCTTCGCGTGTAGAGACCCTTCTGGGTGAAGACCTGGATCTGTTCGAGGTTGACGGCCTTCGCCGCCTCGACCATCCGCACCGTCAATTCGACCCGGCCGTCGAGCATTAGAAGCTGCCCGAGCGCCGAGCGCGGCGACGCCATCTCGCCCGGCCCCAGGTCCTCCTCGCCTTCTTCTTCGACGGCAACGCCGGCGAACGCGAGCTTGGACTTCCTGTTTCCGCTCCTTCTCCCCGTGCTGTTTTCGCCCATCCCGCCCGTGCTTTTT
>CAZFGB010000021.1:0-3656 GCA_964518405.1 uncultured Pseudomonadales bacterium
TCGCTATCCTTAGCTGAATCTCGCGGTACCTATCGGGCGTTTCCCGAAATCGCTGTTTCGCGCAGTGTTCGCGGATCAATGGATGGAGCCGCCAAGCCGTCGACTCGCCTCGTCCGATTGGTTCGAGAAGTCCTACCAGGACCGGCATCGTTTCGATCCGGCGCATCGCATCAGTGGATTCCAGGACCTCGTCGAGCAGTTCCGCATCCAGCCATTCGCACAATCCGATATCGAGCAGGAAATCCCGATCATCGCTTCCCAAGCCGTACCACAACCGCGCCTCGATCCAGTTTTCGACCACCTCGCGTACAACGCCGGCTTCGCCGGACACCCCGTCGTCCGTTCTACCGATGCGTAGCTCATTGCGGCGGATGCGCAGGGCGATCGGCCAACCCGCCGATTCCGTCGCCAACGCCCGATGCTCGCGCCGCGAGAGCTTAAGGCCGAAGAAACGCGCGATCTCCGCCTTCGAGAATCGCAGTTCCTCCGCAGATAGGACGATGGCAGAACCATCCAGCACCAAGTCGGCCACATCGAGGCCACTGGGCAGTTCACGACACGCCATCGCCAAGTGCAGGTTCGCTGGACCCCAGCGCAACAGAAAGTTGATCAAGGCCACCGAGTCAGGGTTCGAAAGCCGTTCCAGCTCGTCGAGCGCCAATACGCAAGGCGTTTGATGCGACTCTACCGCGCGGAGTAGCAAGTCCGTACGGTGTCGATGGGTCTCCCCAGGATCCAACTCGACGGAACGAAGCGAACTGACGATGTCCATCCCGGCATGTTCGAACGCGAACGCCAGGTAGGCGTCCAGCATCCGGCCGTCGTCCTGCTCGTCCAGGGAGATCCACGCGGTGGGTACGCCGTCCGCCGACAGCCGCCGGCAGCCTTCGGCGAGCACCGTCGTCTTGCCGAATCCGCCGGGCGCCCGCAGCACCGTCAGGCGCCGCTGCGTGGGCAGCGCCCGCGCGAGCAGCTGGGTACGCTCGAAGTAGTGCGGCACGCGCTCCGGCACCGCGACCTTGGCCGAGAGCAGCCAGGGCAACCTCCGGTCCTTAGCTATGCCGTCCATCCGACCCCTGGGCGCGCACCGTATCGGGGGGCACGCCATCGGCTCGTGCCGCTGCGGTCCAGATCGCGCAATGCATGCCGCGGATTCTCAGCCATCCAAAGCCGTATCGGCTGCCTGTAATCGGGACGATCACGACACGCTCTGCAAACGCGAATCGACCGCATCAACTCTATGCGTCCCGATGGGAGAATACTAAAGAGTCGCAATCCTGAAACGATACGTTAGTGTCGAAATAAAACCGATAGGGCCGCCTTCGTCCCAACTTACTATTTCCCGCTGGCTGACTGCCTATCGACTGCCGGTGGCGGAGACCGGCTTGCGCGGACAACGGGTCAGCCCTACCAGCCTAGTAGGGAGGCCCGCTCACGCTAACCGCCCTCCCGGGCCTATCGGCCACTATCTCCGCCTACGATAACGCCGAACGCCATGAACGTCCGTCCGACCAGCGCAAGGCTCCGTTGCGCACCAAGCTCGCGTTCGTGAGAGCGCGCGGTCGAATCGGCGCCGCCGGCATCGAGCGACCGGAGGCCCCGCGTCCATGTTGAGTTGATCGGCCCGGCCCGATCGGAACGCGTAGGACATCCGCCCGCGAAGAGCGGGGTTTCGTCCCGCATACAAGCCTGTCACGAGACGCGAACATGGCCCTTCGACTCGGCGACGATCCGAACCCGGAGCCCATGATGCAGTACCAGTTCGCGACCCTCATCGCGACGACCCTGCTCGTGGGGGCGGGCGTCATCGGGGTCAACCTGACCCGTCGACGCCCGCTTCGGACAGGTCGACGCCCGCTTTCGGCAGGTGGACGAACGCTTCAAGCAGGTGGGTGCCCGCTTCGGACAGGCCGAGGCGCGGTTGACCGCCTCGAAACGCGCATGGAGCGGATGGCACCCCGCATGGACGACCAGTTCCGCGAGATGGCGGCCGGCATCGCCCGGCCGGAAGGGTTGATCCAGGGGCTCCGCGGCCGGAACCTCGACCCGGCCGGCCGAACGACCGACCTGAGGTCGCGCGGCCCGGCTTCAGCGGTTCCTGCCCGGGATCATCTTCATGATCGCGCTCGCCGCCTGGAGGATGTCCGTACCCGGACCGAATATCGCCCGCACGCCGCAGTCGAGCAGGAACTGGTGATCGCGCTCCGGGATGACGCCGCCGCAGACCACCACCGCATCCGTGCCACGCGCCTTGAGAGAGTCCATCAGTTCCGGCACAAGCGTCTTGTGCGCGCCGGCAAGCGTCGAGATCCCGACGACGTCCGCAGCCAGTTCCCGGGTACGCTCGGCGGCTTCTCCGGGCGTGAGGAAGAGCGGACTCATCTCGACGTCGAAGCCGAGGTCGTTGAACGCGTTGGAGATGGCCTTGGCACCGCGGTCGTGGCCGTCCTGGCCCATCTTCACGACGAACACGCTGGGGGGGCGGCCTTCGAGGTTCCGGAACTCCCCGATCTCGTCCTGCACCACGCGGAAGCCCTCGTGGTTCCCATACGCGCTCGAATAGACGCCCGGAACCAGCGCCGGCCGCGTGTCGTGGCGTCCCCAAGCGGCCTCGAGCGCGTCTGAGATCTCCCCGACGGTCGCACGCCGCTCCGCGGCTTCGATGCTCGCTCCGAGCAGGTTTCCCTCACCATTGCGAGCAACCCGTGCAAGTGCTTCGAGCGCACGGTCGACGGCCACCTGATCCCTCGTTGCCCGGACCTCGGCGAGCCGCTCGATCTGCGCGTCGCGCACCTTCGAGTTGTCGATCTCGAGTGCCTCGACCTGACCGTCGTCCTCCGGCTGGTACTTGTTGACGCCAACCACCGTGTCCTCGCCCCGTTCCACCCGGGCCTGACGCCGAGCGGACGACTCCTCGATGCGCCGCATCGGCATGCCCCGGGCGATCGCCGCGGTCATCCCGCCGAGTTGCTCCACCTCCTCGATCAGGCGGCGCGCCGCTTCGACCATGTCCGCTGTCAGGCGCTCGACGAAGTAACTACCCCCGAGCGGATCGACGGTGCGCGTGATCTGCGACTCCTCGGCGATGATCGTCTGCGTGTTGCGGGCGATACGCGCGGAGAACGGAGTCGGCAGGGCGATCGCCTCGTCGAAGGAGTTGGTGTGCAGGCTCTGCGTGCCGCCGAGCACGCCCGCGAGGGCCTCGATGGTGGTCCGCACGACGTTGTTGTAGGGATCCTGGGCCTGCAGCGATACGCCGGATGTCTGGCAGTGCATCCGCAGCATGCTCGACGCGGGTTTCTTGGGGCCGAACTGCTCCATCAGCTCCGCCCAGAGAACGCGTGCCGCGCGCAGCTTCGCGACCTCCATGAAGAAGTTCATGCCGATACAGAAAAAAAACGACAGCCGGGGCGCGAAAGCGTCCACGTCCTGGCCGGTCCTGAGCGCCGCGCGCACGTACTCGAGCCCGTCGGCCAGCGTGAAGGCCAGTTCCTCGACGGCGTCCGCCCCGGCCTCCTGCATGTGGTAGCCGGAGATCGAGATCGAGTTGAAGCGCGGCATGTGCTCGGCGCAGAAGCCGATCACGTCCGCCACGATGCGCATGCTCTCCGCCGGCGGATAGATGTAGGTGTTGCGCACCATGAACTCTTCGAGGA
>CAZFGB010000022.1:0-5052 GCA_964518405.1 uncultured Pseudomonadales bacterium
GGTGGGCGTGGCCAGGCCGAAGAAGATGCTGCCGAGCACGGCGACGATCAGGAGCGACGGCGGCACGATGGCGAGGACCAGTTCGCGGATGGCGGCGAAGTCGACCCGTTCGGCGCGTTCGAACTTCGGCGCGCCCTCGGGCCGCACCAGCCCGTATCCGACGAGGTAGGAGACGTAAAGCGCGCCGAGCAGCAGGCCCGGCAACACCGCGCCGAGAAAGAGATCGCCGACGGACATGGCCATGCGGTCGGCCATGACCACCAGCATGATGCTCGGCGGGATCAGGATGCCGAGCGTGCCGACCGCGCAGACCGTCCCGGAGGCGAGGCTCCGGTCGTAACCCGTGCGCAGCATGGCGGGCAGGCCGAGAAGGGCCAGCAGCACCACCGAGGCGCCGATAATGCCCGTTGTGGCGGCGAGCAGCACGCCGATGAGGGCCACCGAGATGGCGAGCCCTCCGCCCACGCGGCCGAACAACCGCGCGAAACTCGTCATCAGCCGGTCGGCGATGCCCGAGCGGTCGAGCAGCAGCCCCATGAAGATGAACATGGGCAGCGCCACCATGACCCAGTTCTCCATCACGTTCCAGACGCGCTCGACGGAGAGGCTCGCGTATGCCCAGTCGACCCCGATAGCTAGGTTGAAGTCGACTTCGAAGACGATGGCGAGCGCCGTGAAGAGGACGGCGAGGCCGGCGAGAATCCACGCGACGGGAAAGCCGGTGAAGACGAGCGCGATGAAGGCGATGAACATCGCCAGCGCCAGGATCTCGTTAGCGGGCATCGCGGTCCCTGGTGAGGAAGAGATACGCCCATAGCCGCGTCAGACGCGACACCGTGGCGAGACCGAGCAACGCGAAGCCGATGAACAGCATCGACTTGATCAGCCAGCGCCAGGGCAGGCCGCCGGGAGAGGGAGACGTTTCCGACGTAGCGAAGCTGTCGGCGATGAAGGGCACCGCGTAGATCAGCATGAGGGCCGTGAACGGCAGGACGAACAGGAGAATTCCGTAGAGGTCGATCCAGGCACGTGTCGGCGGCGACAACCTCTCGTGCAGGATGTCGACGCGAATGTGCGCGTCATGGACGACGGCGTAGCCGAGGCCGATCATGAAGCCGATGGAATACAGGTGCCACTGAATTTCCTCGAATTCGATGCGGCCCTCTCCCAACGCGTAGCGCATGAACACGTTGATCACGATGACGCCGAGCAGGACCAACCAGACCCACGAGACGGCGTTTCCGATCCGCGTGATGACCGGGTCGACGGCGTTGGAAAACCTCGTGCCCGGAAGGCCGGCTTGACGGTCGTGCTCTGTCACGCGCGCTTGGCGGCCCGAAGGGATTGGATCCCTTGACCTGACACTAGAAGTCGCGCGGCAGGTAGGCGAGCTGCTTCCAGCGCGCGTAGGCCTCCCGGAACTCGCGCTGGGCCGCATGGATGGTGCGGAAGTCCTCGTCCTTGTCCGCCTCTTCCGCGAGCACCGCCTCGGTCACCCGCTCGAGTTCGCGCAGGACCGGTTCCGGCAACTGCAGCGTGGACACGCCCCTTGCGTCGAAGCTCGCGAGCACCGGGCCCTGCACCGCTTCGCTGCGGGCGAGATTGCGCGTGACCCCCGCAGTGCAGGCGGTTTCGAATACGCCGCGCTGGGATGCGTCGAGGCCGTCCCATACGGACTTGTTCACGGCGAGATGTACGGCGCTGAATGGCTGGTGCCACCCCGGAAAGTAGTTGAACCTGGCGATGCGGTCGAAACCCAGCGCCTCGTCGACGACCGGAAGAGAGTACTCCGAAGCGTCGATGGCGCCCTTCTCCAGTGCCTGGAAGATCTCGCCCCCGGGAATCATCGTGACGGACGCGCCGAGTTGCTCGATGACCTTGCCGCCGAGGCCGGCGAATCGAATCTTGAGCCCTGCGATGTCATCGAGACTCTCGATGGGCTCGCGGAACCAGCCGGCGGTCTCCGGGCCGATCAGGCCGCAGTAGAGCGGATGAACGTCATACTTCGCGTAGAGCTGCTCCGCCAGTTGCCGGCCGCCGGCGTCGAACCACCAGGCGCTGAACTCCCACGGCTCCATGCCGAACGGCACTGCCGCGATCAGCGTCGAGGCGGGGATCTTGCCCTGGTCGTATCCGAGCCAGGTGTAGCCGGCGGGCACCTTGCCTTCACGCACCGCGTCGACGATGTTGAAAGGCGGCACGATCTCGCCGGGTTCGAACAGTTGCATGACGACGCGGCCGCCCGAAGCGGTTTCAACGGCGTTCTGGACATACAGTATGTTGTCGCCGAGTACCGGCAGATTCGTGGCGAATGCTATGGGGACGCGCCAGCGGAGTCCGGGCGATAAGGCGCCGGTTTCGGTGGGTTCCGCAACGGTACTTCCGTCTCCGGTCGGCCGGACTGCGAGACTCGCCAAAAGGCCCGCAAAAAACGCGATGCCGACGGCGACAGCCGCCGACCGATTGGTTAGCCGAGTCACTGACATGCTCGAAACGAGGGAAACAGGATTGTAACCTAGCCGGTGTACCCGGACGGACTCGCCGATGCTGGCGGTAAGGTGGAGGGTTCGTCGACAATCCGCTCTATCTTCGGCGAGAACACGCGCATGTTGTTCGGTGGCGCGAAGGAGTCGCTTCCCGGAGTCATCGGGGAGTTCAAGGCGTAGCCGGACTGGGCGCCGAACGACCGAAAATGGCTAACCCGTGTCGCATCGGGGCGCGATCGGTACGCTACAATTTCGCGCCGGATCGCATGAACACACCCGACTTGAGGAGCAACGAAATGACCCTTTCCGCTCGACTGGACGAGACCATCTCCGCAACGCGGCTGCTGGACCATGACTTCTATCGCGCCTGGGTCGCGGGAGAACTCACCGAAGATGATATGCGCGGCTATGCGAGATCCTATTTCGCCCACGTGCTCGCGTTCCCGCGATATGTCAGCGGCGTTCATAGCCAGTGCGAAAATCTCGATGCGAGGAAGGCACTGCTCGACAATCTGGTCGACGAAGAGTCGGGAGACGAACACCATCCCGAGCTATGGCTGCGGTTTGCGGAAGGGTTGGGCGAGTCCCGCAAGGCGGTGGAGGACACGCGGGATGCGGCGACCCGGAAGCTGATCGACACGTTCCTCGGGCGTATCCGGAGTTCCTATGCGGAGGGGTTGGGCGCGTTGTACGCGTACGAGTCGCAGATTCCGGAAATCGCCGAAACCAAGGTCAGTTCATTGCGCGACTCCTACGACATCACGGACGAGCGGACGCTCTCTTTCTTCAAGGTGCACGCCAAGGCGGACGTGTACCATTCGTGCGCCTTGCGCGATCAGATCGACGGCCTGACGCCGGAGCAGGGAGAACTGGCCGAGGCCGCGGCCTCGGAGTGTGCCCAGGGCCTTTGGGAGTTCTTAAGCGAACTCGAGCGGCGCCGAACGGCGGACGAAACCCAGGCGGCCTGACCTCCGTTCCGAACGTCAGCTTTCGCGGCGTCGCGCGTTCAGCGCGACGAGGATTTCCGCGTGGCGCGCGCGCGTGAGCCTGTAGCGCGCGAAGCACCACACGGCGACCACGGATAGTACGGCAACGCAGGGGCCATACAGGATGCCCAGGTTGGCGATCGTTTCCGCCGGCACGTCCGCGCTCGTCTGAATCTCCGCCCCGCGCGGCCAATTGATGATGTCCAGGCCAATGCCGCCGATGAAGTTGCCGAGGCCGGAAGTCGCCTTGCCCGAGAAGGAGACGGCGCCGAAGAAAATGCCCTCGTGACGCGCGCCCGTCGTGTACTCGTGCTCGTCGGCGACATCGGCCATCATCGAACCGAAGGCCACCAGCGCCTGTTGCATGATCAGGCCCTGGACAAACTTGAAGCCCGTCAGGATCCAGACGAGTTCTTCGGTACCGTTCGCGGGCAACGCGTCCACGAGACGCATCACCACGGGGATGACCTGGCAGGCGGCCCAGACGAGGGCACCCAGCACGACGCCGAAACGCTTGTCCGTGCGGCGCAACAGCGGCGCGGTCAGGAAAGCCCCGATCAGGAGCCCCAGGATCGCGGTCATCTGAAGCTGTAGCATCTCGCCGCCCGCCAGGTCCCAGAAATACTGGAACATGTAGAGATCCAGGACGCTGTTGACCCCGACCATGGCGTAGATGATCAACACGCCGCTGAAGAGCCACGTGAAGGAGCGGTTCCTGAATCCTTCCAGCAGGTCGTGGCACATCCGAACGATGGGGTTGCTCTTGGGCCGCGGCGCTGGCTGGATCAGGAACGGAATCTCCTTTTGCGTCCCGTAAGCGGACCACCAGATGGTCACCACCATCAATATCGCGAGGACGACGGCAAAGGGCGGATAGTTGTCGGCGGCGAGTCGGCCGCCCCGGTCATCGGCAAAGAACCATATGAGGCCGATGATCCACGCACCTGCCGCACCCGCCGCACTGAAGAACTGCCGGTATGCCACGACCCGGGTCCGCTCGCTGAAGTCCTCCGTCATTTCCGCGCCGAGCGCCAGGTGTGGCACGTGGTAGAGCGTCATCGCGGCGCGGGTGAGGATCGCGAACACGGCCAGCCACGCGAAAAGCCCCCACTCGCCCAGTCCGCTCGGCGGGGCGAACAGGCCGACGAAAGCCAGGCCCAGGGGCAGTGCGGACGCGTACATGAACGGGTGGCGGCGGCCGAGGCGGGATCGGTGGTTGTCGGAAAGGGAGCCGGCCACGGGGTCCGTGACGGCGTCGAACATCAGCGCGATAAAGAGTGCCAACCCGGCGAGCGTGCCTGGCATCCCCAGTATCTGGTTGTAATAGAAGAGGACAAAAGCGCTGAAAGCGGTGTTTTTCAGGCCTTCGGCAAACTGTCCGACTCCAAACGCCAGTTTGCTCGAAAACGGGACCAGGCGGTCCCTTGAACTCCTGCTGCCAAGCGGCGCGGCAGCCGAATCGCTCACGCCGCCTTCCGTCGCTCGGATGTTTCCCCAAGTGCGAGCATGTCGAACTAACCTTGCCCGCCAGCTTCGCTGATCGCCCAGGGGTTGTCGCCGTCGCCCGCCACGGTGGTGCG
>CAZFGB010000023.1:0-3896 GCA_964518405.1 uncultured Pseudomonadales bacterium
GTGCCGATGCCCTTCAGTTCCGCGGGCAGGCGATCGGGCTCGACATCCCGCACCAGTTCATGCTGATGTTTCCCTACGTGCTGACGCTCGCCATTCTCATCGTCGTCGGCGGCAAGAGCCAGGGACCGGCGGCGATCGGGATACCCTATCGCAGGAGTTGATGCGGCGTGGGGCGAACCGTCCCGGTGGATGAATTTTCGGCCCGCTCGCGGAGCGGTCGAGCAGCGCGCCGATGAGGCGTTCGTTGGCGAGGATGCAGGTCCATTCGTGGAAGCAGAGGTGGGAGGTCACGATGTTGGCACCGTCCTCGCAACGCGGGCTGAACAAGTCGAACCGCAGCCGGCTGCCAGTCTGCTACACGGGGAGGTAACCGAACTCGGGGAGCGCGGCTGAAGGGCCGCAAGACATGCACAAGGGCGGAATGGAATCCGAGCGACCATTGCTGGACCGCCGTTGAATTCTCTCCGGAGGACCGACCGGGAGAGCGGCATGTCGACAGGAGGGAGGCGGTTGGCGTTGGGCAAATTCGCCGTACGGGGTCATCGACGGGCCAAGCTGTCCGCTTCATGCCATACTTCTCCGTGCGACCGTGCGGCCCTGGCCCTTCGCGAAGACCCCAAGAGGGGGAGTGCGTGACGGCAGAAATGCATCTTGTGCGCATCGGCGCCCTGGCGTGGCCGGGGTAAGAAAAGGCTACGAGGCGCTGATCGGCGGGCTGGCCGGTCTCGCCTGCGCGCTCCTCGGCCTCGTCTTCCTTGCGATCGTCTATGACGTCCTCGTCAGGACGCTCGGGCTCCAGCCGCCCTACTGGGTGAGCGCGTTTACGGAATACGCGCTGCTCTTCATGACCATGCTGGCCGCGCCCTGGCTGGTCCGCCGCAAGGCCCATGTGTTCGTCACCTCCCTGCTGACGGTCTTGCCGCAGTCCGCGCGACGGTTGACCGGCAAGCTGGTCTACACGGGCTGCATCGCAATTTGCCTCGCCATCGGCTACTACGCCGCGTCGATGGGGCTCGAGGCGTTCCGGCTCGGCGAGTTCGACGTGCGCTCGATCGACATGCCGCGATGGCTCTTGTTCGCCTCCTTACCCCTCGGGTTCGGTCTCTGCGCCGTGGAGTTCGCGCGCTTCCTCGCCGGTTTCGACGACATGTACGCAGGCGCCGACAGGGAAGGCATCTGAACCGTGGCGTGGTTCGAGGCCGGCGGTCTGCTGATGGGCCTCGTTGTCGGTTTCATGCTGCTCGGCATGCCGGTAGCGTTCGCCTTCCTCGGGGTGAGCGTCATCGGCGTGACGCTTTATATGGGGTTCGAGACTGGGCTCAAGCAGCTCTCTGCCAACGCCACCAACGCGGTGACGGTCTTCGTCCTCGTCCCACTGCCGCTCTTCCTCCTGATGGGCGAACTGTTTTTTCGCACCGGCCTCGCGGCCCGTGTATTCGATGCCTTCGACCGGCTGTTCGGGCGATTGCCCGGACGGCTTTCCTATCTGACAGTTGCCGGCGGCACGACGTTCGCCACGTTGACCGGAGCCAGCATGGCCTCGACCGCCATGCTGGGGGCGCTGATGCTGCCGGAGATGGCCAAGCGCGGCTACAAGAAGCACCTCGCGATGGGGCCGATTCTGGGGACTGGCGGGCTCGCGATGGTCATCCCGCCTTCCGGCCTCGCCGTACTGCTCGGCAGCATCGCGCGAATCGACATCGGGAAGCTGCTGATCGCGGGCGTGCTGCCGGGACTGCTGCTCGCCGCCATGTACGTCGCGGTGATCTACGTCCAGGTGAAACTGGATCCGGACGCCGCGCCGCAATATGCCGTGGAACGCGTATCCCTTGGCGAGAAGCTTCGTCTGGTCGCCACCAACATCCTGCCGATGGGGGTGATCGTCTTCATGGTGATCGGCCTGATCCTGCTCGGCGTAGCCACACCTTCGGAGTCGGCGGCGTTCGGCGTCCTCGGCGTGCTTATCCTCGCCGCCGCCTTCGGCACGCTCAGCGTCGAGGCCGTCAGGACCTCGCTCCTGAACGCCCTCAAGGTCACCGCGATGGTATTTTTGATCATCACCGGATCCGCCACTTTCAGCCAGATCCTCGCACTGTCCGGAGCGAGCTCCGGGATGGTGCGCTGGGCGACGGGGCAGGAGGTGGCGCCGATCCTGCTCCTGCTGGTGATGTTCGCGATCCTCCTGTTCCTCGGCATGCTGATGGAGCAGGTGTCGATCATGATGCTGACTGTCCCAATCTTCTTTCCGCTTGCCCAAGCGCTTGGCTTCGACCTGATCTGGTTCGGCGTCATCATGCTGCTGGCGCTCGAGATCAGCCTGGCGACGCCACCCTTCGGCCTCGGCTTATTCGTGCTGATGGGCGTCGCGCCCAAGGGAACGAGTCTGTTGGATGTGGCGGTCGCGGCGCTTCCCTATGTCGGAAGCGCGATACTGCTGGTGTTGATCCTCATCGCGGTGCCGGAGATCGCGACGCTGCTGCCCGGCTTGATGGACTGAAGACCGATCCCGGGCGGCGCGTTTGCGCCGCCCGGCGGCGAGCGGCCTAGTTGTAGAACTTGGCTCGCAGCCGATCGGCCATGTCCGGCGAACGCCGCTTGATGTCCGCCCACAAATTCTCGAAAGCCGCGGCACGGAACTTGCGCGCCGCCTCGCCCTGTAGCGTGATCGTCTCCAAACCGCGCTTCGCCTGTTCGGCGCGGAGCGCCTGCTGGTCCTTCTGGAACGCGTCGTAGGAGATCTTCTCGTTCTCGATCGCGAGGCTTTGCAGCTTTGCCCGGGTGGCTTCGGGCAGCGCGTGCCACTTCTTCAGATGGACGACGGTCGCGATGTCTACCTGGAGAAAGCCGGGATCGATCCGGTACTTGATGAACTTGTCCCAGGAGAAATCGTTGACCACGAAGAGCGGCGTGCCCAACCCGTCGATGAGCCCGCGCTCGAGCGCGGAGTAGATGTCGCCGATGAACATCTGGACGTTGGTTGCGCCGAGCCCCGAGAAGAATTTGTTGGTGATCGGCGTGGAGCGCAGCTTGAGGCCCGACAGGTCGACGGACCCGTTCATCATCTTGGGTTTCTTGGTCAGGAAGATGTGGAAGCCGAGGCCCGCATCGCTCCAGGCCAGGAAGTGGGCGTTCAGCTTCTTGCGCATGATGTCGGCGAGCATGGCGAAACCGCCATTGGCGCGGACCTCCATCGGCGTCTTGTCGCTGGCGCCGAGCGCGCCGCCCTCGGGCACGATGCCGAGATAGAAGTTGGGCGGCGCGTAGACTATGTCGATCGCGCCGTTGCGGACGGCGACCGCCTGCTCGCGCGGCGGGATAACCTCGGGGCCGCCGGCATAGTCGATGCGGAGCGATCCCTTCATCTCGCGGTTTACGAGGTCGACGAAGCGAAGGAAGCTTTTCGGCGTGCGCACGTTCCTGTTGAACGCTGTTACGGCACGAAGGACTTCCTCGGCACCCGCCGAGGGGGCGACTGCTGCGTTGCTCGTCGTCAACACCGCTGCTGCGGCGATGGCCCAAACGATTCTGTGCATTTCGTTTCCTCCTCGACTAGAAGTTTTCTTCGCGTGGGAACTCAAAGCGGCATCGGCGTCGGTGCTTCCATCATGCGGGTCTGAAGCCTGACCGTGCGCCGCGCGATCATCCAGCCTCCTTCTCCGGCGATCCATTCGTCCTCGTAGGTGCCGACCGCATAGACGTCTGAGCGGCCCTGGAGATCGGTCCGGACCACGACGAAGCGAGAGAGACTCGACGCCGTGTCCCGTTCGACGTCGATCTCCTCGACGGTCACGAGGTGGAACCGTGCCGCAAGGTCGTGGATGTGCTGGGACGATTCCGAGAGCAGCCGCGCGAGCTCCGCCCGGTCGGCGCGCAGCCATGTCGAGTCGCGCTTGATC
>CAZFGB010000024.1:0-24792 GCA_964518405.1 uncultured Pseudomonadales bacterium
GGTCACGGAAGCCCTGCTCGGAGAGATCGGTCAGGGCGCGGACATGTTTGTCGTCAACATCACTGATGCGCCACGCGTAGAAGGGACTCATTTGTTCGCGACGGAGGTGATGCCCCACCTGCAGCGATAGGTATCTCAACGCGCAGGCGACGTTGTCGCCGAGCGGCCCCGAAAGTGGTGAGCCGCCTTGGCGGCGAATAATCCCTGCCTCTTGGCCGGCGCGAACCCGATAGACTCGAACCGCGAAGTGGAAGAGAATTTGGCACTTGCGGCGACGCTGCGGAGTTCTGATCTCCTGGCGTTCCGCACTGTTCGGAGAGGTGCCGGAGTTGGTCGAACGGGCCTGACTCGAAATCAGGTGTGCCCTTGCGGGCACCCAGGGTTCGAATCCCTGCCTCTCCGCCACTCATATCCTATAACTAACTGATAATAAAAATAAAATCTAAGAACTATGCGATCCGGTATCACTTCAAGTATCACAACTCGTGAAGCCACGTTCGCCGCGCGAAGCGGTGAAGGCTGAAGGGCTGGGGGTCTGGGTCGGCAACGTCCTGCCTATCCTCGTCACGGCTTCCGGTGGTACACCCTGATGAAGTCTCTCGGAAACACGGATCTGTAGATCCTGGGCAACGGTTCGCTTGCGTACTCGGCGAACTCGACGCCGAGACGGTCATAGAAGTCGGTTGTGGCGACGGGACCACTTGGGCCTGAGCCAACGTAGACGAAGGTGTGGTGATCCGCGAGAACGCGGTCGAGTATCTGCGGGCCCAAGTCGGAACCGGCCTGGCCGGAGCAGGGCAGCCAGGAAGCGAACAGGACGTCACCATGCCTTGGGCCGCCGGTCTGGTCGCACCAATGGCTGAAGGTGGTCGGCAGGACGGCGTCGGCTTTCGCGCAGGGATCCAAGGCGACCACCCTGTCGGCGCCGAATGCGCCGGCCAGCACCCTGGTCCAGAGCCCAGCTCCCGCACCGATGTCGATGAGTCGACCGTCACGGTGCCAGTGGAAGACGCGGCGGATGAGCCCGACAGCCTCGGCACAAGGGCAGCGACCAGCCGAGGTTCTGCGATGTCCAGTGCTCGATGTTGGAGGGGAGGAGTGTGGCCGCTTTCCGGGGCCAATAGCCTCCAAGGCCGCGATCGGTGACTTCGGCGGCACGCCAAAGAGCCGCTTCGACCTCGTTTAGGTCTGGTAGCGAGCTGTGGTGGTCGTATCGCTTGGCCAGGGACTTGAGCTTGCGGATCGCTCTAGAGTTCACCCGAGGCTCGGGATTTGCGAACGCGGACCGTTGCCAGGCGATGCGTGCGGGGGAAGGCGTAGCTAATGGTGAGGCTGGGGCCTCGACCCGAAGGTGGACGAGCGATGATTCGGTCGTCTTGCTGCATCTCGGCCTGCATGACAGAACAGCAGACGGGCATTCGATTGGTTTCGCCGGTGTTGTCGGGATAGCCGCCGACACGGCGGTGGAGTTCGGCAGCACGAAGGGTGACTTGCTGGCGGCGCTCGTCTTGCGATGCGTGAAAGAGCAGTGCGCGGAGTTCGCGCTCGAAGTCTCGTCTGGTTGGTGCGTCCATGGAGTCGGTATCCGTGAGTTGTGGGCTCGATGATCCTCAATCTGATTGTGTGAGCGGCGACTTCGACGTCTAGCAAAACACGGGGTCTTGAGAAGCCGGGGAGAGTCAAGCCGCCTTAGCTCGGCTCGGCGGTGCGTGATTGTAGGGGCATGAGTGGCGTACCGGAAGACCTGACACTTTCGTTGAGCACGGTAGGGTTCGTAGGGCGGTGTTCGCCTGAGTCGGATCGCCGCACGATGTGGTACAGCCAGACGCTTGGGTCAGTCGCTCGGTTGGGTAAGGCTTCGGTCGCGCGGAAGCCAACGGTTCGTAGTCGACAGTTTCTGCATGATGGCGATCTCTCGGCGCCAATACGATGCGGCCCGAGCGGCGTACGCGGCTGGCCGTTCCGGGGGGCGGGGTAGGGTGCCCGGGTCAATGGCTGTGGCGCAAAAGGAAGATCGAGTGTCCAGGACCACTCAGGCCGGACACTCGGACAGGGCTGCCGTTGTGGTCGAATAGAAATTCAACGCTGTTCTGGAGCGAGATGAAGCCGCCCTGGATGGCGGAAGCGGGATCTTGAGCCGCTGCGGAAAGGAAACGGGGCGACGCGTTGCGCGAGGCTCTGGCGTTGACCGGTCCCCTCGCCGCCGAGGGGGAGGGTTTGGACCAGAGGGTGGTTCGGATGCGCTTCGGCAAATCGGATGGCGATTTGGTAGGCGGACATGAACGGCCGCCCGAGCGGGTGGTTGGGGCTGTACTCCGGGCAGTCGCGTAAGATGGCTTTGAGGTCGTTGAGGTCGAAGTCGTCTTGCATCGTTGGTCTCCATGACAGTGGCTCATGTCCCTTAATACCGGCAACGCCCCAATTTTTCCAAAGGGGAAGAGTTCCTGGTGTGGCAACAGCGGGCAGTGCGAATTGCGGTGCGGACTGCGCTGGCCTTTCTGTGTCGGTGCTCGGCAAGCCAGGGCGAGTGTGAGCAGGGCGAGACGGTGCCGGAACGGCTGAGCGAACGTGTGGAGCGTACAGGGTGGGTCATGGCGGTCTCCGCGACAGGGATCGAAGCCCGGAAGGGCCGAGACCCGGCTTGCCGGGGCTCGGTGCCGTAGCACGAGAGCCCGGCCCCCGGAGGGGGGTCGCCCCGTAGCGGATAGACGCACCGAGAGTGGTCCACTTCAGATTGACAGCGGCCGCCTCTGTGGCTATTTTGCCCCGGAGTAACCACGCTTCGGCGTGATTGCCGACCCCATGTGGGCGGCAGACCCTATGGCCACCATCGGTGGCCATAGCTTTATTTGGGGCCCCACTTGCATATCTGTTTCATCGACGAAGCGGGGGATCTGGGAGCACTTCGCGATCCGCCCGCACCGAACGACCAGCCCGTCCTCGTCATAGCCGGGCTGTTCATTGACGGCGGCAGGCTGGCGAACCTGACGCACGAATACCTAGACCTCAAGCACCGTTTTTTCCCGAACCTGAACTATCCCTCGACTCGGCGTCTGGACCGGGTTCTTCCGGAGATTAAGGGCGCGGAACTGCGCAAGCATGCCACGCGAGGGAACGCGAGGCAGAAACTACACGCGGTGGGCTTTCTTGACCGCATCATGGGCCTGCTGCGACGACATGATGTAAGGGTAGTCGCGCGCGTGTGGATCAAGGTTCCGGGTTCACCGTTCGGAGGCACAGCCGTGTACACGTCTTCAATCCAAGGGCTGTGCACGTACTTCGAGCACTATCTGGCGGAGCGCGATGACACCGGGTTGTGCATCGCCGACAGTCGCAGCAAGAGCAAGAACCTGAGGGTCTCTCACTCGATCTTCACCCAGAAGTTCAGCGCGGTGCCGAACTACGAGCGCTTGGTCGAACTCCCGAGTTTCGGGCATAGCGACAATCATGTCGGCCTGCAGATCTGCGACATCGTCTGCTCGGCTCTGCTTTATCCGATTGCGTGCTACGCCTACTGCACGGGACATGTGAACAACGTGCATGTGCAACCGGGAGCCTCCCGGCTGCGGCGCCGTTACGGTCAGCAGCTAAAGGAACTCCAGCACCGCTACTACGATGTTGGGGCACGTCGTTACGTTGGCGGAATCACGGTGGCGGACTATCTCAACCAAAGAAGCGGGGCGTGGATGTTCGGAACCTAGCAGTGATGGCGACTTCTGTGGACAACGACATCGAATGAGACTGCACCCGCAACTTCGCGAAGAGGCGAAGGCACTGGGCGGAGGCAAACTGAGTTTTCATCCCGACATGGCTTCGCTGTTGTCGGACCTGAGGGCGGAAATCGCCGAGCTATCCCCGGAACAGGTCTTTGCCTTCGTCTACGACAGCATCGCCGAGGCGGCGGTGGAACTACAGGCGAACAGCGGCGGGTATCGACCGACGATGGCGGGCACCGTAGAACAGCAGCTTTTCTCCACCGACCAAGCCGACATCGTCGAGGTGCGGCTGGTGGTCCATGATCAGTGGAAGAGGGCTGAACGGGATGAGAGCTTGGCGTTTAGGCTGTCAGGCACATGCCGCCACCGACTGTCGGACGGCCAGTTGAGCGACCTCTCCGTGACGAATGTGGGTCTCTATGAGATGCAGAAGGACGGATCGAAGCGGGCAGTAAAAGGATCGGTCGCGAATCTGTCGCTCCATGCGTACCTGGGTGTAGAACCGATCGTGCGCAAGCCGGTCGCGCTGAGCAGCGGATCACCGGGCGAGTAGGCTCTCGACGAGATCGAAGTGGTGCAGGGCGCCGTGTTCGGTGGCGAGGCCACAGCACACTCGTTCGAGCCTAGGCGGCGACGAGATAATCGGACCAGTCTTGCATGAGGTCCCGGCGGCGCTCGAACAGGTCGCTGCGACGGTAGGCGGCCTCGACGCGGTCGCTATTGACATGCGCCAAGGAGAGTTCGCAGACCTCGCGCGGTACCTCGGTTTTCTCTGCTGCCCAGTCCCGGAAGCTCGATCGGAAGCCGTGGGGTACGGCACCGATACCGAGTTCCCGCAGGAGCTTGGAGAGGGTGCTGTCGCTCAGAACGCGGCCCGTCGGCGAGGGGAAAACCAGGCCGGTCGTGTCGGACAGTTCCCGCGCCTCGTCGAGCACGCCAACGGCGCGACTAGAGAGCGGCACCCGGTGCTCGAGCTTCGCCTTCATGCGCGTCGGCGGCACCGTCCAGGTGGCCGCGGCGTCGTCCACTTCGTCCCAGCGCGCACCCCGAACCTCTCCCGAGCGGCAGGCGGTCAGCACGAGGAACTCGAACGCGAGCGCCGTCGCCCGATGGGCTTTCGAGGCGCGGACGCGTTCGAGTGCGGCGGCGACTTGGCCGTGAGGAAGCGCCTTTTGATGCTGGCGGCGCACGCTGTTCTTGGGAAGCGCGGCGGATATCGCGTCCCCAGCGGGGTTGTCCTCTCGGTAGCCCTTTGCGACGGCCCACTTCATCACTGCGCCGATGCGCTGACGCACGCGCCTCGCGGTCTCCCGCTTGACGGCCCAGATTGGCAGTAGCACTGCCATGACGTCGGCGGTGGTGATGCGATGCACGCGTTTGCGACCGATCTTCGGGACGGCGTAGTCTCGCAGGCTGACGCGCCACTGGGCGGCCGACTTGCCGCCGTCCTTCCAGTTCTCCGCATGCATTCCGATGACCGTCTCAACGGCCTGCTCGAAGGTGGGCGCTCGGCTGGCCTGCTCGCGGGGATCCCTGCCCTCCGACACAATTCGGGCGTTGGCGAGTGCCTTTTGCCGTGCGCGGGCGAGAGTGACTACGGGGTAGGCACCGAGGCCCACGTTGGCGGCCTTGCCGTCGAGGCGTATCCTCTGCGCCCAGGATTTGGAGAAGCCGCCGGTGGAGGCCGGCTTCACAAGAAGGCTTAGGCCGTGTCCGCCGCGTCCATCGCCGTACCGGCCGGGAACGTTGACGGTGTTGACGAAGGTGGCGGAGAGTCGTTTGGGGCGTTTCATTGGGGTGTGTGCTATCACTTTCGTTATCACATTTTTGGGAAGTATGCGCGCACCGGTGCGAGACGTCAAGGAACATAAAAGGTATATTTATCAGACTGTTAAGTGAACTTAGGGAAGTCTAGGGAAACCACCGAAATCGGTTTTATGGCGGACTGCCTCTCCGCCAATGTACCCGATGCTCAGATGTTGAGCCGCAGCTCCAAACCCAGCAGTCGCGGTGGTTCGTAAACGGCAACCGGAAACACCGAAGCGCCGATGATCACCTTCGGGCTGTTCTTGTCCGCAAGATTCCGGCCGAACAGGGAGATATTGTTCCCGCGTTCCCCCCAGGTCAGGGCTATCGATGCGTTGATCAATGTGGTTCCGGGCCGATAGAACATCTCGTCGTTGCTTTCCCCGAAGGCGTTGTAGCGGGATTGATAACGCGCATCAATCCGGTATTCCAGAGCGTTTCCTGCGAGTTCCGCCGTGTAGCGCGCCGCCCCATAGGCCGTCAGCGTAGGCGCCATCAACACATCCAGATGCGAGTTGTCCGTCACGACGCCATCGTTGTTGAGATCGACGGAAAACGAAACCCATTCGGCATCCAGCAACCCCAGGGCGAAGTCGATGCTGAAGTCGGCCATGACCAACCACGAGGACTCGAACTCGAAACCCTTGATCTCGACGTTCCCGAGGTTCGCGTTGATGGGTTCGTCTCCTCTGCCGGTAGAGTTCGTGCGACGTACAAATCCCACGAGATCCTCATAGTCAGCAAAGAACGCCGCGGCCGAAAGCCGTAGCCGATTGTCCAGCAGATTTGCCTTCACGCCGGCCTCGTGGTTCGTGACGTACTCGGCATCGTACGGCCCGACATTCTCGGGTACAGTCGCCCGACTGGTGAATCCTCCCGCCTTGTAACCCGTGGAAATCGTCAAATACGCCATCCACGAATCAGAGTGCTCGTACTTTGCGCCCAGCCTCCACGTCGGCTGGTCCCAGGACGTTGACGGTTCCAGCGTAATCGGTGGTCGCTGCGGTGCAGGTGGCGGAAGCCCGTAGTTGATGACGGTCGCCTTCTTTTCGTCCCGGGTCATCCTTCCTCCGGCTATCAGCGAGAACCGGTCACTCACTTGGAAATCGGTTTGCACGAATGCTGCGGTACTGCTCGTGCGCTGCCGGGCGAGAGTGATTCGAGCCGAATCCTCGAAATCGAACGTGGCGGAAAAAGGAGGGCCGATGTTCTGGTAGAAGAACCGCCGTGCACTTTCCCGGAATGCGAACGCCCCCAACACGTAGTCCCAGCGGTCGCTGTGGGCATCATGGAATCGCAGTTCGACACTGTCCTGTCCATGGTCGACGTCAAAGCCGACGTTTACGTTCAGATTCGGATTCCTGCCCCGGGCCGGCGGGCGGCCCCCTGCGCGACCATCCAGGTCCGTGTACACGAGAAAGTCGCTATCGTGGGAGTTGGCGGCAATCGAGAGAGTGCCGGCGGCGACCTCGATGTCCGAGAGCAACGTGAATCCTCTCTCGGTGGAATCATTGAACCCGTCGGTGTCCATGTTTATCAGGTGGACATCACCATCCGACACGCCGCCAGGATCCTGTATCAGGTTGGAGGTGGCAATCCCGTCGGTTTCGTCATTGACGCGATAGTAAGTCGCAGAGACTTGCGTCCTGGGCGTGCGGTGGTCTACTTTCAGTCGTAGCGTGTTTGTGTCCTGTGTTCCCAGCCGGTTGCCATTGAAGGCATTGGTCACATGCCCATCGTAGCTCCGCGTCGAAACGCTCAGGCGAGCGCGGATGGAATCGTTCATGATCTGGCCGGTTTCGGCAGACAACACGTACTTGGCGAGACCGTATTCACCTATCGTGGCGCGCGCGGACACGCCCGGGTCAGGGCTGGCTTCCCTGGTGATGATGTTGACTGTCCCGGCGAGGCTGTTGCGGCCAAAGAGAGTCCCCTGGGGACCACGCTGGACCTCGACTCGGTCGACATCGATCTGGTCATGGCCCAGACCCGTCACCCTGGCGTGGGGTATGCCATCGATCAGAAGCTGTGTCTTCTGATCGGCAAATGGGTCGGTATCGAAGAACCCGATCCCGCGAATGGCCATGTTTGCGGTGTTCGGAATGAACGCCATGCCCTGGAAGATCACGTTGGGAGCCGTGCCGTTCAGATCGGAGATATTGTTGGCGCCTGACTCCTCGATGGAGGAGCCGGGAAGGACGGAGACCGACGAAGGCACGTCCTCCAGGTTTTGCTCCACCTTTTGCGCAACAACGATGATCTCCTCGAGGCGAGGACTCTCAGCGGCGGAAGCGAGGAGGCTGGAGAACGCCAGAAGCGGCTGCAGGGCGCAGGCCAGGACGGTTCGTGGGGCGCAGCTCCGGAAGCTCAAGGTGCGCCCCCGGAAGCTCCGGGGGGCGAGACGGCAGCCTGGAGCATGTCGTCGAGCAAGGCATCCATATCGGTCTGCAAACGAGAATGAACCTGCCGGCTGACTTCGATCAGACCCATTTCGGACGCAATCAGGGGCAATCTATGCCGCAGCGAGTCGAAGACGTTCGACTCGCCGTTTCCGAAACCTATGAATTGGCGAGCCAGCGAAACCAATCGAGGATCCAGTTCGGGGCCTCCCTGTTCCTCCAGAAAGTCGATGCTCCTCTCGAGACGATGGGAGGCCGTGCCAAATCGCTCTTCACCTTCGCCGATCAGGGTCTCCTCGGCCATGATGATGGCGATTATCAGCCCTGAGAAAGTCCGGAACAGCGAGTTGTAGACTGACGACAGGTGCCGGTAACGCATCAGTTCCAGGTGGGACAGCGGGTCCGAGTCGGCCGGCACATCCTCCCTGAACTCGCTCCTGCCGGTCAGCATGTAATACAACTGGTTGTCCAGGCTCGCCACCACGGCGGGCTCCAGCTGGTAGTCCACGAAACTCCGCAGCTCGGCCCGCTCACGATCGGCCGACTGCAGGGCGCCGACCAGGTCTGCACGGCCATCGTGAATGCGCCCGGCGGCGTATTCGAGGCGGTCGATCTCCGGGGACAAGTGGGCTATCGCGGCGCCGTAACCGGCATCCCGTAGCGTGGCCAACGCCTGGCGCATGGCGGAAACGTGGGCTGCCACGGTGTCGCGGATCTCCGTCATCCCGGCGACGGGCGTGCTCGCCGTAGTTGGGCGGGACCAATAGGATCTCGCCGCAGACCCGTGTCGGCTCACCGCTAGGGTCGCCCGCAGCGCCCTTGCGGTCTCGCGATTGGCTGTCGTCCCTTCAAGGTCCTCGATGGCTTGGTCAAGAACCGCGTCGACTTCGGTTTGCAGAGAAAACCAGGCAGCGTTGACGACGCCGGCGAGCTGCGCCTCGCGTTCATCCAGTCGCAGGCGAGTCTTCATCAGGTCGATAAGGTTCGCTTCTCCGTATGCGGCGTCCACCAGATCTCGGGCAAGCGGAACCAGCGTGGGGTCCAGATCCGCGTGATCGGCATCGGCGAGGCTCTCGATGTTCTCCCGGAGCTGATACATCACCAGGTTCGCCGCCTCTTCCACGGTGCCGATGAACTCGCTGTCGGTCTGCCTCGTCGCGACTTCCAGCGCTATGTATCCCTGGTCCACCTGCTGCGTCAGGAGCGCCAGGCGTGCATACAGCAGCAGGTCTTCGATCGAAACGGTCGCCGCGGCGCCGCGACTGGAAACCATGCGATAGAAGAGATCGTCCTCGCTCGCAAGGGCGGCCGGCAGGAGTTGCCAGCTGGTGGCGGCGATGAGCTCTTGGCGGCTGTTCTGCGAGTCGCGCAGGATCTGCGCGATCCGCGGCCGGCCGTCTTCGAGTTGCTGTGCGTTGAGCGTCAACTCGTCCAGCAGTTCGCGCACTCTGGCCGCTGCTTCTTCGCGACCGGCGGCGGCCAACAGGTCAAGCTGTCGGCGAGCCTCCGCCGCGTCAGCGACGATGGACGCACTCGACGCCGCCATTGCCTCGGAGGACATGTCGGAACGAGTCCTCACCGAGGCCGTACCGGCCAATGATGCTGCATGTCGAGCCACGGTCAGTGCGGCGACAGTCGCGCGGATGTCAGGATCTGCGTCGCGCAGGGGATCCGATCTCTCGGCGGCCGCCCAGGCCGCACTGGTGCTTGCGGCGACGATCCCGAGCACGACAAACTTCGCGACGGCCCATCCCGCAGATACGCGCAGCCGGTCCATTACGACGTCTTTTCGAGATTGGCTACCGGTACGATCCTGCCGAGTTCGTCGATCACCGTCATGATCACTTCGTCGGAGCCCTGGTTGTCGCCCGGGCCGTATTGCAGACCAATGCCGGACAGATCGATGGATTCCGACGATCGCAGCGCGGCAAGAAAGCACTCGCGGGTCGGCTCTTCACATGCTTCGAGTCCGGCGATGGCCAGTCGCCCGGCCAGGTATCCTTCAAGGGAGACGAATCCGGGCTCGGCGTTCGCGTCGAACGAACCGAGTGCGGCGAGGTATTCCGCTACGGCCGGTGTGCCCGCGTCATCGGGTGGGGGCACCACCTGCGTGATGTAGACACCGGCCGCTTCATCCCCGAGCTCAAGTGCCAACGCATTGCTCCCGACGAACGAGACCGCCAGGAATACGGGGTCGATGTCTTCGCGAAGCAGCGAAATCGCCCTGGCCACCGGCTGGTAGGCGCCAATCATGATGACGGCTTCCGGATTCGCGGCCGCGATATGGAACACCGCAGCCTTGACCGCGCTCGAGTTGCGCTCGTAATACCATGTCGCGACGGGCTCGAGTCCGCGCCGCTCCAGAGCTTCAAGCACGCCGTTCAAGCCCGATTGGCCGTAGGAGTCGTTCTGGTACATGACGGCCACTCTCGCAACTCCGAGATCTTCCGTAAGGCGTTCGACCATGTGCTCGGTCTCCTGCGCATACGACGCCCGCAGATTCACGACCGACGCCAATTCGGGATTCCGGAGAAAGCCGGCGCCGGTGAACGGCGCCAGGAACGGCACCGCTTCGGCATCGACTAGGCGAGCAGCGGAACGCGATGTCGGTGTTCCCACCTCACCGATCAGGCCGAATACCTGCTCTTTCCTGATCAGGTCGCGGGTATTCGCGTAGGCGAAACCCGGTTCGTACCGGTCATCCATCGTTACCAGTTCCAGCATGCGGCCATGCACGCCGCCAGCCTGGTTCCGCTCGTGGAATGCCGCTTCGATACCCATGCGCATCGCGTGTCCCAAGGCTTGCGCAGGGCCGGTGAAGGCGGCGGACTGCCCGAACACGACGCGATCGTCGAAGATGCCCGGATTCGCCTGACCGGAAATCGCGGGTGCTGAAGTTGACGGGGGCGTTTCCGGCGCAGCGGCCGTCGGATCGTTGCCCGGCGCCTCGCTTGAACAAGCCGCCGCCAGAACAAGCACCGCGCCTGCGGCGAGTACTGCGAACGCTGCCATCCCGGAGGAAGACAGGCCTGCCTGGGAATCGGTCATGGGTGCCTCTCGAGGGGCGCGAGGCTTGCAGGAACACGAGCCTTGCCAGCCGTGGGCGAACACCGGGCACCGTATGGGCGCGTCGTGTTCTTGTCAAGGACGAGCAATGCCTGCCACGCCACGGGGGCGCCGATCGAGCTTGCCGACGCCAACACGCGTGCCGTCTTCGGCGACTACATTAGCGCACGCGATGCGGGATTAGCGCGCGCGATGCGGGCTGCAGCCGCTGGCGCGGCGATGCGTCGACGCCGCACTGCCTCGAAACGCCGTGCAACGCCGGCGCGCCGTCCCTGCCTCTACGTCAATATGGACGTTAGCTTCCAAAAACAGCGAGTAACGCCGCAACCCCGCCTGAAATGCAGCCCAAGCGTAAACGATTGACCTATTGGTTTCAAAACATGTAGTGTGAGAAACACTAATGTTGCCATTGTCGCGACAGAAAGCGGAGACCAAGGCGTGAGTGAGGCACAAGCGAAACCCGTCGTGCGGTTTTTGGAGCGGCTGCAGGAAACGGGAGGGTTGAAAGGCACGGACATCGCCAATTTCACGGGGGTGTCGAAGGCGACGGTGTCGCGATGGGGCAGCGGGCAGAAGTCGCCGCATCCGCGGACACAACTGATCATGTCGGACCTGTCTTACGTGGTGATGAGGCTCGGCGAATACTACGGTCAGGAGGAAGTTCGCGCCTGGCTCTACTCCCGGCATCCGCAACTGGAGGGCGAGCGCGCGATCGACCTGATTCATGACCAACGGACGGAGGAGGTCATCGCGATACTTGATCGCCTCGACGCCGACGCGTATCTCTGAGCATGGCTCGGAAAGGCCGACAAAGTCGCGCTGGCATTCGCGATCAAGCACTCCTAGATTCGCTCGAGGCACTACCAAGCGCGCCCTTCGAAGGAACCGTGTGGCGGTCTGTGCGCGCCGGACAGGACCCGCTCGCGTGCGGTCGTCCCGGAGGCCGATGGGACGATGGCACGCTGGATGTGCTGTACACCTCGGAAACGAGAGAGGGCGCAGTCGCGGAGCGCCGATTCCATCTCTACCAGGGACAACCGTTTCCGCCATCCAAGGTGCGTTACGAACTGTTCGAACTGCGGATCGCGCTCAAGTCCGTCATTCGTTTTGCCAGTCTTGAATCGCTCGCTACAGTCGGGCTCCGCGTGGAGGGCTACGGTCGGCTGAGCTATGTTGAACGCGGGCGCGAATATCCGCGGTCGCAGGAGGTGGCGGAGGCGTGCGCATTCCTCGGAGCGGACGGCATGCGGGTGCCAAGCGCGCGTGACGTGACCCAATGCAATCTGGTCGTGTTCTGCGAGCAGCCGCCCGGGATCGAGAAAACGATAGTGCGGAGACATGGATTGGTGGATTTCACCCTGGCGTGAATTCGCTTGGCCGCCCGCGGGATCGGATTGCGTCCTTTCGCCACGCGCGACCGCCGGACTGTCGAGGCCAGTCCCGGCTCCAGCGCGCGCGCTGTTTGTTACGGTAGCGCAATTCCGCCGGGAGAAACTGAATGAGCTTGTTCGAAATCGGCGGCATTCTGATCGGGCTTTCGGCCCTGTTCGGCTACATCAACCACCGCTATCTGCGCGCGCCGCATACCATCGGACTGGTCCTCATCGCTCTCGTCGCTTCGCTGGCGATGCTGCTCGTGGAGTCCCTGATACCCGCCGCGAACGTCGACGCAGTGGTTGTCGAGGTGTTGGGCGGGATCGACTTCCACGACACGCTGATGCACGGCATGCTGAGTTTCCTGCTGTTCGCGGGCGCCCTGCACGTGGACGCGACCGCGCTGCGCAGGCGGTTCCGCATGATCGGACTGATGGCGACCGCCGGCACATTGGTTTCTGCGCTTCTCATCGGCACCGCCACATGGCTGCTGGCCGGGTGGGCCGGGCAACCGATCCCTTTCGTCTGGGCGCTGGTATTCGGTGCTCTGATCAGTCCGACCGATCCAGTCGCCGTGCTCGCGCTGTTCAGGACCGTCCGCGTTCCGTCCTCGCTGAAGGTGACGCTGGCCGGCGAGTCCCTGTTCAACGATGGCCTCGGAGTCGTGGTCTTTACCGTCATTCTCGGTGTGGCCATGCAGGGCGGCGCGGTCAGCTTCCTGCACGTTGGCGAACTGTTCGCGGTGGAAGTGCTTGGCGGTGTGGCGCTGGGACTGGTCGCGGGCTATACGTGCTATCGCGCCATGCACGGCGTGGATGAGCTCGACCTGCAGGTGCTGGTCACGCTGGCTGTGGTCATGGTGTCCTATGCCGCCGCGATTCGGCTCGGCGTCAGCGGCCCCATCGCCATGGTGGCGGCGGGTCTTTTCGTCGGCAACGAAGGCATGAAGTACGCGGCGAGCGAGCGCTCGCGGGAACATCTTCAGAGGTTCTGGTCGTTGCTCGACGAGGTTCTCAATTCCGTGCTCTTCCTGCTGATCGGCCTGGAAGTCCTGATCATCGTTCGCCACGGGTTCGAATACTGGATAGGACTGCTGGCCATCCCCGTAGCCCTCGCCGGCCGTTGGCTGAGCGTGACCCTGTCGACGACCGCGTTGCGCCGTTGGGAAACGCAACCTGAGGGGGCCGTTTCGATCCTGACGTGGGGCGGGCTGCGGGGCGGCATCGCCGTGGCGCTGGCGTTATCGCTGCCGGCGAACGAATATCGGCCTTTCATCCTCAGCATCACCTACGTCGTCGTGGTCTTCTCCATCATTGTCCAGGGTTTGACCATCGCGCGGCTGATCCGGCGCTTCGTGCCCGGGCAGTCGGCGGAGTCCGCGTAGACGGAGGCCCTTTTCAGCGCCGCCCATGGGACGTTGTTGAGCAGGTTCTCGTAGCGCGGCCTGTTAGACTGCGCCGATCAAACACACCCCTCGGAAGATCGATGGCGATTCAGAAAGGACACGGACTGCGAGAGGCGACGTTGCCCAGGTTTTGCAAGGCTGCGGCCGCGCTGGGCTTGGCTTGCGTAGCATCCGGCGCGGCGGCAGCGGAAACATCCCATGGCGCCCACGAACACGGCGCGGCCGAGCTCGAGTTGGCCGTGGAGGGATCGGACGTCGTGGTGAACTTCGCGAGCCCCATGTACAACCTGGTCGGATTCGAGCACGCGCCGCGCGACGAGCCGGACCGCGAGGCGATCGCCGCAGCGCGTGCGCTGCTTGAAGACCCGGGGAGTCTCGTTCGGCTTCAGGCCGACGCCGCGTGCACGACGGTCGAGTTGGATATCCACTGGGAGGTGCCCTCCGCGGAGGAGGAAGAACGCGATGGGGACGAGGCTGCGGGAGGCGACGCCCACGACGATGAGCCGGATGATCACGAAGCCGGCGAGCCTCATGCCGATGTCGCGGTCGCGATCCGCTACCGCTGCGAAAACCCGGATCGCTTGGACGCTCTCGACATCACGGCCTTCGAGTCCTTTGAACGCCTGTCGGAGGTCGAGCTAAGCGCCGTCGGTCCCGGCGGCGCGGTTGCGGAGTCCCCGGATCACGACTCGCACCGGGTAGACCTCCGCGGCCTGTTCGGGAGGTGACGACCGGGTCGCCGGCGGTGAGGCTGGCGAATGTCGTTTACGGCTATCGCGCGGGACCTCCGGTCGTCGACATCGCCGACTTCTCGGTGCCCCGCGGAGAGAACCTGTTCCTCGAAGGCCCGAGCGGCAGCGGCAAGAGCACGCTCCTCGGCCTCGTGGGAGGCATCCTGACCCCGGCAGGGGGTACCGTGGAAGTGCTGGGTGAGTCGCTTGGTGAACTCGGGCCTGCGGCGCGGGACCGGTTCCGCGCGGACCGCATCGGGTTCGTGTTCCAGATGTTCAACCTCCTGCCGTATCTCTCCATGGTGGACAACGTGGTGCTGCCGTGCCGGTTCTCCGGTGCCCGCGCGGCCGCGGCTGTCGAGTCGGCCGGTTCGCCGCGCGAAGAGGCGCTGCGGCTGCTGGGGCGGCTGGGCTTCTCAAGCGAAACGCTTCGCGGGCGCCGGGTCACGGAACTCAGCATCGGCCAGCAGCAGCGGGTCGCGGTGGCGCGCGCGCTCATCGGCCGGCCGTCGCTCGTGATAGCCGACGAACCGACATCCGCTCTCGACGCAAACACGCGGCTCAGGTTTGTGGATCTGCTGGTGGACGAGTGCGCGGCAGCGGGCAGCACCGTCATGTTCGTCAGCCACGACTCGGCCCTGGCGTCCTCGTTCGACCGCAGCGTGTCCATCGAGGCCATCAACCGGGCGCCCATGGAGACCGACGATGCGGGGTAGGGTGCTCGTCTCCCTGGCGTTGAGGAGTCTCGCCAATCGGCGCCTGACGGCGGGTCTGACCGTCCTTTCGGTGGCGGTGAGCGTCGCCCTCCTGATCGGCGTCGACCGGCTGCGGACGGAGGCGCGCGCCAGTTTCACCAGCACCATTTCGGGCGCGGATCTCATCGTCGGCGCCCGCAGCGGGCCGATCAACCTCCTGCTGTACTCCGTGTTCCGCATCGGCGACGCCACGAACAACATCTCCTGGAACAGCTACGGGGAGATCGTTGCCCGGCCGGAGGTCGCCTGGACCATTCCCATCTCCCTCGGCGACGCGCACCGCGGGTTCCGGGTGCTCGGCACCGACACGGGCTACTTCACCCACTACCGTTTCGGACGGGAGCGAAGTCTTGAGTTTGCCGAGGGCGGGGTCTTCACTCGCGTCAACGATGCCGTACTCGGAGCGGATGTCGCGAGAGCCCTCGGCTACGCTGTCGGCGACCGGATCATCGTCTCGCACGGCATCGGCGACGTGAGCTTCGAGCATCACGACGAACTGCCGTTTCTGGTCACCGGCATCCTGCGCCGCAGCGGGACGCCGGTGGACCGGACCGTGCACGTCACGCTGGCGGGCATCGAGGCGATCCATGCGGACGACGACCCGCGCCGATACGCCGGAAAGAGCGTCGACGCCGCGGCCATCGTCGCCGGAGAACTCGAACCCGACGCGATCACGGCCTGCATCGTCGGCCTCGAGTCGCGCCTGATGGTGTTCAGCCTTCAGCGATTCATCAACGAGTACGGGCGCGAGCCGCTGATGGCCATCGTTCCGGGCGTGACGCTGCAGCAGCTATGGGAACTGGTGGGGGTGGCCGAGACGGCGCTCCTCGGCGTCAGCGCGTTCGTGATCGCGGCCGGCCTCGTCGGCCTGCTGACGACGCTGCTGACCAGTCTCGCCGAGCGTCGGCGAGAGATGGCGGTGCTGCGTTCCATGGGCGCGGGCCCCGCCATGGTGTTCGGGCTGCTCGTCGCCGAGGCTGTCATCCTCGCCGGGACGGCCGCCGTCGCCGGCGTGGCAGCGATCCATGCGGGCATGTTCGCCGCCCGCCCGTTCGTGCTGGAGCGTTTCGGACTCTACCTCGCGCCGGGCCTCCCCGGCTGGTTCGACGGCGCCGTGGTGGTCGTGGTCACGGTCGCCGCGGGAGTGATCGCGGTATTGCCTGCCTGGCGCGCGTACCGGTTCTCGCTCGCCGACGGCCTCTCGATCCGGACCTGAAGGCGCGCCCGACACGCGCCATGACGGCGTTGCCGCGACGCCGAGTACAGGACACAATGTCGTCTCTGGATTTAGGAGGCTTCGTTGGCGCGCCGTATTCTCTGGATCGTCCTCGCCGTTTGCGCCCTGGCCGCTTCCGCCGACAAGGGCGCCGCGGTGCGGGAACTGGAGTGGGATGACCTGCTGCCCGAGGACGAGGAGCCTCGCGCGCTCTCGTTCGATCACTCTGCCCTTCCCCCTTTCGACAACTTCCATATCCCCGCCGGCATCGTGCCCGAGCTCAACGGCCAGATGGTGAAGATCCCCGGATTCATCGTTCCCCTCGACATCGTCGAGGGGAAAGTCGCAAGTTCTCTGCTCGTTCCCTACTTCGGCGCCTGCATCCATGTGCCTCCGCCGCCGCCGAACCAGATCGTCTACGTGAAGTTCGCTGACCCGATAGAAATCGGCAGCATGTGGGATCCGGTCTGGGTCACCGGCAAGCTCGGGCTTGAGCGCTATGCCTCGCAGTTCGCGGAAGCGGGGTACTCGATGGAAGGGCAGCGGATCGAGGAATACCGGTACTGAGGGGGATGGTTGCTGCAGCGGCTGGCCGTCCAGGGCTGCAGCATCGTCGTCGCGGCCTGATGATCCTTCAACACGGCGAGAGGTCGTCGAGCGTTTCAACTCAAATTCATTTCGTGCGTGCAACACGAGTGCGGTAGTTGCCGTGACGCTCAATCGGGACTGACGCAGGCACGCAAGAGACCTTTGCGTTAGCGAATCTTCAGGCGCTCCGCTGCGCGAGAACGGCCGCGCGATGCCTGGCGGAGTTCAGAACTTCTTCGCAGTAATCCAGATCGTTCGAAGCATGGTGATCGAGTCCCAGCACGGCGCATACCATTGTGGCGTCGATCGGTGTTTCGCCGGCGACCACTACGAGTCGGGTCGTGATGGTAGCTTCGTATGCGAGGATCAGCGATTCCACTGTGCTGACATCGGCGGCGAGCGACATGCTCCTGTCTCGGAAGAACACATCTTCCGGACTTTCTTCCACCACCAACGCACCGCCCATGCGTAGGATCCGAGCGTACTTCACGATGTCCGAGAGAGACGAGGGCGCATCGTCGTCCGGCTGCTGCATCAAACCGTGCACATCGCCCAGAGTGAACGTCCCGTCCGCGTGCGTCATTACGTCGAACAATCGTGAGAGGACGCGCCGGCGGCGAGGTGCGTCACCCTCGTAGCCCATCTTCGCCAACTTGACCTGCCGGACTAGGCGGCCCGCCTCGGCGTCGGTCGAGTCGGCGCCTCCCACCGAAGCGGGATACACCCGCAGGTCGCCTCCGGCTGCGGGGGCCGGAACGACCCTCACGACCTCGTTCATGTCTTCGAGGAAACTCCCGAAGCTCGCGAAACCGTATGCGCTCTCGTCGAAACTCGAAGACAGCGCGCGTCGCAGCATGGTCTTGACCTCGGAACCATGCAGGCCATCGGGATTGTCACGCACGATCTCGGCGAGCTTTGCGCGCACCTCCGCAACGCTCTCCACACCCGTCGGCTCCATCGTCGAAGTGAGCGCTTCGTAACGCACGAATCGATCGCACAGGGACGAAAAATCGCTGCTCACGGCGCTGTTCGGAGAAACGCCTATCACCGTCTTCCCGTGGCGCCGGAGTTCCTTCAGCACGTGGATGAAGTCTCGGTCCCCCGACACGATGACGTAGATGTCGATGTGGGGAAGTGAGGAGATCAGACTCACTGCGTCGACGGCCATCTTCACGTCGACCGCGTTCTTGAGCAGCGCTCCGCGACGCTGGCCGAACACGTGAACCAGTTCGATCCCGAGTCCGTAGAGGTCGGACTGGTACTGGTTCACGTCCTTCATTCGCCAATCCGCGTACGCGTTGGCGACCAGAACCCGTCCGTACTCGTCCGCCAGGCGGACGACCGCCTCACAGTCGATGTCCTCTTCGTCCACCGACCTCACCAGGTTCTCGAAGTCGATCAGAAGGGCTACTTCACCCTCCACAGCCGCGATCACGCTCACCTCCACCGGACGCCCGATGTCCGACCGACGAGCGATTGTCTCACACGCCGACGATACGGCGTCTGCAGCAACAAGGCTGGCCTGACGCTGATGTGCCGTGCTGTCGGCGGGCTACGGTAGGGTGTCATACGTGCTCGCTAACCTTTGTGTTCCAGTCAACGAAATCGCGCGAGCAAGTTCGCTCGGGACCTCAAACCGTTACGCGCATTGGTGCGCTCAGTTCAGATGCGGCCAACGAAGTGGTCGCCGTCATCGCGCATGGACCCGGCGACGATGCGGAAAACCAGCGCTGGATCGAAAAGATCACGCAAAGAACCACGAATGCGCGTGAACAACTGGGTTTGAGGGACATCCGGGTTTTCACCCTGCGGGAAGATTGGCCGGACAAGAGGCCGGCGGCGGAGCGGGAGATCCAGAACTACATTGCGCAGGCGAACTCCGAGGGATTGACATCGATCGTGGTGCCATACCGAGTTCAGGGATTCGGCCCCTACGAGCGCGTCCTGAGCGAACTGGACTACCGGGCCGATAAACGCGGCCTTTTGCCGCACCCGAATGTCCGTCTCTGGATCGAGAGGCAGGCGAGCCTGATGCAAGCGCAAGCACTGGATCGACATCTTGCCGTGGTGGCCAACTTGGAGTGAGAGGCGGAGCTGCCGCTACGCCGGAAGGGCAAGTAGGTCTCTAGGGAATTCCTGCAGACGGCCCTCGCTGGCGAGAGGAGGCCGGCTCAGTGGGCTGGCGGCTGCGTCTTTCTCCGACGATATCCTCGAGCACCGCTGATTGCCGGCACCGTCGCCAGTTGCCTACGGATTGCTCCCTTTACGTCATCAGGCATGGGGAGCGATTCCGCCGCCTCTTCCCAGATATCCTGGAACCGTTCGGCTGTCTCCCTGGCCGCACGCACGAAAAACTCGGAGTTGACGTAGGCCATGTCGGCAATGTCGGCAAAGTCTTCGAGTGTCAATGCGTTCCAACGCCTGGCCGATCCCAGCCGCAAAGCCAATCCGTCATTAGGGATGTAGGCCGTAGTGCATAGCAGGTCGTAGGCTGGCGACAGGTCCGCAGTTCTGCCGTCGCGGTAGATCAGCGACCAGTTTTTCGTATGCATGTCGCCGTTGCCGACCAGCGCGGCGTACATCAGACGCCTGGCGAACTCGGTGACCGCCTGCTCGTCCGCCAGTGCTGCCAACAGACGGGCCAGGTCGGCGCAGGTGTATCGATCGTACTTTTCGCCGGGACGCTGGCCGAGTACTTGGGCAAAGTCCTCGGTGTGCACGCGGGCGCTGTCTCTCCTGTCGAAACGTCGAACAGCCAACGCGTTGCAGTCTGCCATTCGTCCGCTGAGGACTTCAGGCGGCAGCCCCGCGATTTGTGCCATGGGAACGAGTTGCGTTTCCGGGATTTCGATGCCGACCGCATCGGCAAGTGACATTACCGAATACTCGTTTTCGGGAACGCGCTCGTATTGGACGGACGGCAGTTTGAGGATCCAGTCTCCGCCAACGCCGTGAGCCGGGACCGTCAGGCCGCCCGACGCTTCCGCCACAGCTGAGAACTTCAACTGCACGCCCGCCAGGGAGAACCGCAGAAGCTCTGGTGAAGAGGTGCTGTCGGGCTGATCATCGTTGGCCTCTCGATCATCGTCGATGACCGATCCTTCCCGGCTGATCACGACGGCTCCGGGCAGGTCGCCGCCGACCACTTCGAGTAGCTCGAACTCCCTGGTGGGCCGGACGCCCGCCTTGTCGGCGAGATATGTTCGGAGGCGGCCCTCCGGCAGCAGGTTGGAGAAGAATGGCGGCAGTTCGCCGGAGGTGGTGGCCGGTCCGCCATCTACGATGTCTCCCCGGTCGTCGAGGAAAGACTGGCTCAAGGTCGGACGGTCGCGCCTCGCCACATATACGGGGTCGAACTCGAACTGGATTCGGCCACTATTGAAACGGACGATCTCCCCAACATCGTGCCCGCGCAGACGGACTTCGAGCGCGTCGGTCATGCGTCCTCGCCGTCGCCCACCAGTAGTTCGACGGCCGTGGGACGGCGACCTTCCTTGGTTCGGCTTTCGAAATCCCGTAGCAGGCCGGACACCCCAGGCAAAGCGCGGCGGGGGACCAGCACTAACTCAAACCCTACGGCACGAGCGATCTGGATGGCTTGGGACAACTTCGGGTCCGCCAACCCGTTCTCGATCCTGGACAGGTGGGACTGCCGGATGCCGGTCCTGCTCTCCATATCGCGTTGCGACATCCGCTGGCTCTTCCGGACCTTCTTCAGTTCGATGCGCCATGATTGCGGCGTCACCGGAGACGTTGCCATCGGTCCGTTCTCCCTTAGATTGATACTGCTAAAATATATTTTGTACGAATGATGCGAATTTAGCATATTTTGGGTCACCCCCAACTGGCAGTTCACCACCGACGACGCCCGCGTCAGACTGAAGCGCCTCTATCCGACATTAGATGCGTGACGCGACACTAGACCGAGCCATCTCATGCCAGACCGACCCAACATCCTGCTGATCTTCTCCGACCAGCATCGAGGTGACGCACTTGGCTGGCCGGATCGCAGTCGCTTGAAACAACATCGATGCTGATGTAGAAGCGTGGCAACAGGTGTGACGATTCAAGGAGGCCTCGAAGCCATGATCAATCAACCGGTCAATCAGGTTCCTCGGGTGGCGATTCCCCTGCTGTCTTTAGCCTGCGTCATCGGGCCGGCGCCCGTCGCGGCCCAAGGTCTGGAAGAGATCGTGGTCACCGCCCAGAAACGCGAGGTGAGCGCGCAGGATACGCCTGTGGCCGTATCGTCCTTTTCGAGCGAAGATTTGCGGTCGTTCAATCTGTTCGACTCGCGCGACATCTCGGCCAAGACGCCCAATCTGTTCATGGGGCCGTCCGGCGGCGGGCTTCCGCTCTCGCAGCAGGTGTACATCCGGGGCCAGGGGCAGAATGGCGTCAACATCTCCACCGATCCGTCGATCGGCACGTATATCGACGGCATCTATGTCGCCAAGGATTCAGGTTCCCTGGTGGAACTCGTCGATATCGAACGCATCGAGGTGCTGCGCGGCCCGCAAGGGACGCTTTACGGACGCAACACGACCGGCGGCGCCATCAAGATGTTCTCGGTGCGCCCCGACCCCAACGCGGGCGTCACCGGCTGGATCCGCGGCACGGGGGGCGACTACGGCAGGATCCGAACGCAGGGGGCCGTCAACATTCCGTTGAGCCCGAACTTCGCGCTGCGCTATTCGGGCGCCTATCACAATCGCGACGGCTATACCGAAACCAGTTATCTCGATGCCAGGCAGCAGCCCGCGCGCAAGCAGGATACAAACGATCTGGACAGCCAGTTTCATCGCATCAACGCACTGTGGGATGCGTCCGACAGGATGACGGTCTTCGTCTCGCTCTATACCGTGCAGACCGAAATCAACGGCCACCTGAACCGCAATCTGGCAGGCGATATAGTGGGGCCGGCCGGCTTCGCCTTCTTCTCGGACGACTTTTACGAGGGCGCGGCCAACAACATCGATGCCCTTGGCCGGGTCGTGGCGCCCAAGTCGGAACTCGAAGGCTTCGGCGGCTCCATCGAAGCCGTGTGGGACACCCCCGCCGGATTCGAAGCACAGCTCACGCTCAGCCGTCGCCAGAACGAGGCCAACGGGCTGTATTTCGATGTCGACGGAACGGCTTGGCCGTTCCTGCAGGTCCATTCGAGCACGCCGCAGGACTTCGAGTCCACGTCCGCGGAACTGCAGTTCAAGGGATTCGCGATGGACGAACGCCTGTCGTGGCTCGGCGGCATCTATACATTCGAGGAGGAAGGCTACGACGGCACGGAGTCCACGTTCTTCATCGCGGGCAGGTCGCCTTCCGTGCTGCAGGCGGCGCGCGCCGACGGCGCCAACGAAAGCCTTGCCGCCTTCGCGCACTTCGCCTACGACCTCAACGAGTCGCTCATCGTCGAAGGCGGACTGCGCTGGACCCAGGACGAGAAGAGCCTCGACGGCAGGAACCGCCTGAAACCGCTGGTCTCGCCGCTCGAGCTTTGCCTCTACACCCCCGGCGCGCCGAATGTCGTCAACACCACGGGCGCTTCGCCGGGACCGCTGCTGCCCGGCACCACGTGCACCTTCACGCCATCCGAGGAATGGGACTACTGGTCGTGGAACGTCGGCGTGCAGTACCGATTCACGGACGATTTCATGGCGTACGCCAAGTCGAGCGCGACGCAGCGCGCCGGCGGTCACCAGTATCGCGACGTTTCGGGCGAGTTCGATCCGTTCGACGAGGAGACGCTCACCGACGTCGAGATCGGCTTCAAATCGGAATTCGCCGACAATCGCGCGCGGCTCAATGTCGCCTACTTCGCCGGCAGTTACACGGACTACCAGAACACCATCCAGGCGCCCACGAGCCTCGGCACCGTGACCACTGCGGTCGTCAACTTCGGCGACGCCGACGTGCGGGGCTTCGAAGCCGATTTCGAGGCGGTGCTGACGGCGAGCATCTCGCTGCAGGGCGGATTCGGGACGACGCGAGTCGACTATGAGGACGACAACTCGCAGCAGTTCAATATTCCCGAACTCACGGGTTTCCTCTCCTTGAGCTATGCATCGAGCTATGGCTTCGGCGACGGCTTGGCGCAGCTCAACTGGAGCTATCGCGGCGAGATGGAAAAGGAAGCGATCAGGTCGATCAACTTGCCCAACTCGGTGCTTCCCAGCCATGCGACGCTCGATCTGCGCGTAGGGGTCGACTTCAACAATGGCTTCGAGGTTTCCGCCTGGGCGCGCAACCTGACGGGAGAGGAGTATTACAGCGACGCGCTCAACTTCAACAGCTCCTTCATGATCGGTTATGTCGGCGAGCCGCAGACTTGGGGTATCGATATCGGCTATCGCTGGTGAGGTCGCCGATCCGCGCAGCCGGCTAACTGACGGGGCGGGAGCGCCCCGAACAAAACGAGGGCAGGCGGAACGACACCGGACAACGGCGAACAACCGATCGCGCCCCGCCGCGCTGCGGGTCCGCTGTCAGGGAGCGTTTAGGCAAATCGGATCGTGCCAGACAAACCCAACATCCTGTTGATCTTCTCCGACCAGCATCGGGGCGACGCCCTTGGCTGTGTTGGGAATCAAGCAGTTCAAACACCGAACCTGGATGCCCTGGCCGCCGAGGGCGTGGTTTTCAGAAGCTGCAACACGAATTCGCCGCTGTGCATGCCCGCGCGGGCGTCATTGATGACGGGCCTCTACGTCAACGAGCACGGCGCATGGGGCAATCGAACCGAGGCTGATCGCCGCGGGCCGAGTCACGTCCGGAACATCCGCGACGCCGGTTACCGCACCGCAGTGATCGGCAAGACCCATTTCCGGCTGTACCAGGCCGATGACGGACACACGCGCGACCACGCTTCGGGATTGCATGACTGGGGGTACGAGTTCGCCCACGAGGTCAAGGACACCATCCCCTCGGCTACCCACCGGTGCTACTACACGGACTTTCTGGCCGAGAGACGGAAACTGCAGGTCTACGAAGACTGCGCCCGCAACTTCAGGATGGGGCAGAGCACGGGCCTCCTGCGTCCCTGGGAACACCTGCCCAATCTCCTGGAAGAGGACGAGCACGTCGACATGTACATCGCCGACACGGCGTCGGAGTGGATACGAAGCCATGCGGACGACAGGCCGTTCTACCTGCAGGTCTGCCTGATGGGACCGCATCCCCCGTTCGATGCGCCGGCCCGATACAGGGACATGTTCGACCCGCGGGATATGCCTCCGGCGATCATGGAAGCTCCGGCCGAGCCCGTCTCGCCCCAGATCGAGAGGATGTTCTCGCGAAGGGGACTCAAGGACATGACCGAGTCCCAGAGCCGAACGCTGACGAGCCACTACTACGCCAAGGTCGCGTTCGACGATCACGTGATCGGCATCGTGCTTCAGGCCCTTCGCGAAATGGGTCTGATGGATGACACCTGGATCGTCTATACCTCCGATCACGGCGAAATGCTTGGCGACCACCGGTTTTGCCAGAAGTCGGTGTTCTACGAGGGAGCGCTCAACATTCCGCTCATCGTGAGGCCGCCGGGCGGGACCCAACCATGGACTGCGCGCGGCCTGACGGACCACTACGACATCTGTGCAACATTGCTTGACGCTGCGGGCGCCGCTCATCTTGAAGTCGACCGTGGCTTTTCGTTGCTTCCGAAGATCGAGGCCGGTTCGGACTCGACGGATGCCCAACACGGCAAGGGCGTGGTCTTCAGCGAAGTGAACCTGTACTCC